>NZ_JBHSAC010000056.1:0-47905 GCF_042649885.1 Streptococcus dentapri
TTCATCTTAAAGATAAGAGACACCAAAAAAGACAAACCTCCAAAAAGAAGTTTGTCTTCGGTCTGAAATCCTCGCCACTGGGCGAGGATTTTTATTTAGCATTGAAATTAAAGCATCTTGTTGTAGAATTCAACGATAAGCGCTTCATTGATTTCTGGGTTAATTTCATCGCGTTCTGGAAGGCGAGTCAATGAACCTTCAAGTTTTTCTTCATCAAATGATACAAATGATGGACGTCCAAGAGTTGCTTCAACTGCTTCCAAGATTGCTGGAACCTTAGCTGATTTTTCACGAACAGAGATCACTTGGCCTGGTGTTACACGGTAGCTTGGAATATCTACACGTTTACCATCAACAAGGATGTGACCATGGTTAACAAACTGACGTGCTTGACGACGAGTAGTAGCCAAACCGAGTCGGTAAACAACATTGTCTAAACGACGCTCAAGCAAGAGCATGAAATTGTAACCAAGTGTTCCTTCTTTAACTTTAGTAGCCTGAACGAACAAGTTACGAAATTGTTTTTCACCAAGACCGTAAGTGAAACGCAATTTTTGCTTTTCAGCTAATTGCAAACCATATTCAGAAAGTTTACTGCGGTTGTTTGGTCCGTGTTGCCCTGGTACGTAGTTACGACGTGCTAATTCTTTACCTGTGCCTGTAAGAGACAAGCCAAGGCGACGTGATTGTTTCCATGATGGTCCTGTATAACGTGACATATCATGTCCTCCTATAAAATAAATATTTTGTAGGAAATAACTTCTTGAACAAACCTAATTCGTGCAGATGCCCTTCGCCTAAACAGCCAAGGTTACTTGTATCGAAGACACCTGTTGACGAGCTTTATTTTGCTCCGCTGCTATTTCACACAAGGGCTATTCTATCATAAAAACATCGGCATGACAAGCCTTTTCTATCTGGTTGAGTTCTACTGCTAATCTTTTTGTTAGTCACCTTTACAAAACCGTCAAGTTAATGTAAAGAATGATGACAAAATTAATTTCTAAATAATAAAACGCTTTACTTAGTGGGAACACTGGAATGTAGAGCGTTTTTATCATCTAGAAAGAAAACTTCAGGTTAATCAAAATAGCGAATCAAACTCTTTTCAGTCAGAATATCTGAATAGGTATAAGACTCAACATAAGTGTTGTTGATCTCTCCAGGTTGACTGGCGTTTTCATTGTATTCTACAATGAAGAGCGAAGGATAAACCTCAATTAAGCGACCAACTTTAATTTTTTCGCGTTTACGGCCATGATCCAAGGTCATTTCAACTTCTTGACCTTCATGATTTTTAATATCTTCTTTGATTTTTTTCATTTTAGCTACATCTGCAAATGCATCACTCATATTTTTCTACCTTTCTTCAAATTGCGCTATTGATGAGAACTTATTGTATTCTTTTTGAAAAATTAGCTTCACAGTTCCACGCGCACCAGCTCGGTTTTTTTCAAGAATAACTTCAATCGTGTTATTTTCAAAACCTTCTTGGCTTTCCTCACTTTCACCGCGTTCATAATAGTCATCACGGTAAAGAAAGGCAACAATATCGGCATCCTGTTCGATTGAGCCCGACTCACGAATATCTGAGAGGACAGGTCGTTTGTCTTGTCTTTGCTCCACACCACGTGAGAGCTGACTCAGAGCGATAACAGGTACCTTTAACTCTTTAGCTAAAATCTTAAGTTGACGGGAAATTTCAGAAACCTCTTGTTGACGATTCTCTGAACGACTACCTGTAATCAACTGCAAATAGTCTATAACAATCAAGCCTAAATCACCAACTTCCTGAGCTAATTTGCGAGAACGCGCCCGAATTTCAGTAACCTTAATTCCCGGAGTATCATCAATATAAATTGGGGCATCGGCCAAGGTCCCTTGGGCCAGAGTCAGATTTTGCCAGTCTTGATCAGTCAGTTGACCCGTCCGTAAATTGTGGGAATCAACCATTCCTTCGGCAGCGAGCATCCGGTTCACCAAGCTTTCTGCTCCCATTTCCAGAGAAAATATAGCTACCGGTGCATTCTGCTTAGTTCCGACATTTTGGGCAATATTGAGGACAAAAGCCGTTTTACCCACAGCAGGACGAGCTGCTAAAATAACGAGCTGGTCGGGATGTAGACCTGTTGTAATCTTGTCTAAATCACGAAAACCTGTGGGTAAACCAGTAATTTCAGAAGTCTGTTGTGAACGAATTTCCAAGTTCTCATAGTTTTCTTTCAAAACCTCTGAAATTTTACGAAAACCACTGCTATTGGCGCGTTCATTGATATCGACTAAAGCTTTTTCAGCATTGGCAATGATATCATCAGACTCAACTGAACCTTCATAAGCTTCATTAACCGTTTCTGTCAAACGGCTAATGATATTACGTAGCATAGCCTTTTCAGCCACAATTTTTGCATAATATTCAGCATTAGCACTCGTTGGTACGCTGTTGACCAACTCCACTAGATAGGCGATACCACCAATATTTTGGAGATCATCTTGACTATCCAAAACAGCACGCACTGTAGTCGCATCAATAGCATCGTTGCGATCATTTAGCGTTATCATAGCTTGGAAGATAACCCTGTGCGAATATTTATAAAAATCTTCAGGCTCTAAATACTCCCGAACAGAAATCAGCTTGTCCGGACTGATAAATATCGAGCCTAGAGTAGCTTGCTCAGCGACCAGATCCTGTGGCTGTACCCGCAATTCCTGAGCTTCTGGCATAAAGGTTACCTCCTTACTTTACAATTTTGTCAACTTTCTTACGCTTCCTCAATTTTGAGCTTAATTTCTCCTTCAACTTCTTTATGAAGTTTGACTGTAACCTCAACTAAACCAATAGCACGAATAGGATGTTCCAATTCGATCGCACGTTTTTCAACCTTGATTCCAAATTGATTTTGAAGCTCTTCAGCTATTTTCTTTGCTGTTATGGAGCCAAAGGTACGGCCATCTGGACCCACTTTTTCAGTGAAGACAACACGTGTTCCCTCTTGATCAAGCTGTGCTTTAATTGCTTTAGCAGCAGCTAAGAGTTCTGCAGCAGCTTTTTTTTCAGATTTTTGTTGACCTTTCAAAGCATTGATAGCTTGACTAGTCGCTTCCTTGGCTAAATTCTTTTTAATCAAGAAATTTTGGGCATATCCTGTTGGAACTTTTTTAATTTCACCCTTTTTCCCTTTTCCTTTAACATCTGCTAGAAAAATAACTTTCATTTTAGTTCTCCTTATCTTCCTCAAGTATTTGGTCAATAATTGACGTTAACTCTTGACGAGCTTCTGCAATCGTCTTGTCCTCTAATTGACAAGCAGCTAGATTGAAATGACCTCCACCGCCCATTTCTTCCATGATGCGCTGAACGTTTATCTTGTTGCGACTGCGTGCCGAGATGGCAGTTTGGCCATCTGGATTCTTGGTGATAACAAAGCTAGCCTCAGTATTGGCCATGGACAGCAAAGTGTCAGCAGCCTTACTAGCAATAATATTAGTATAGGAATAGTCTTCTGGACCTTGGGCAATGATCATTTGGCCAGCATAAGGACAACCGGTTAAGATGAGTTCATTAACCTGACGATACTCATTAAAATCCGTAGCTGAAATATTTTGAATTTCAAGACTATCACTTCCCATAGTACGCAGATAACTTGCCACGTCAAATGTTCGGTTCGTCACACGTGTTGAGAAGTTTTTAGTATCAAGCATAATTCCCGCCATCAACAGACTAGCTTGAATTTTCGATAGGTTCTGTTTCCCATTTTGGAATTGAAGAAGCTCGGTGACAAGCTCACTAGCACTGCTAGCTCCACTTTCAATAAAGGTCAAAATAGCCTTGTCAGGGAAATCGTCATCACGTCTATGGTGATCAACCACGATAACCTCTGTAAACTTATTGTAAAGTTTTTTAGAAAGGGTCAGAGATGTCTTAGAGTGATCAACCATAATTAGAAGATCGTTTTCACCAGACATAGCAAGGGCTTCATCAACTGTTATTAAGCGAGTCTTATCTTCCTCCTGCAACCGATGAACAGCACGCGCAATATCGGTATTCATATCTTGGTCATCATAGACCGCATAGCTAGCTTCTAAAATATTAGCAGCAAAATGTTGCATCCCAACAGCTGCACCAAGGGCATCCATATCTAAATGACAATGTCCCACAACAAAAACTTGATTGGCACTCTTGATACGATCGGAAATTGCTGTCATCATAGCACGCGTACGAGTGCGGGTCCGTTTAACAGAAGAAACTGTACCACCACCAAAGTAAAGAGCTTTTTTATGTTCATCTGTCTCTTTAATAACCGCTTGGTCCCCGCCACGCATCAAGGCAATGTTTAGATTTTGTTGGGCTGTCTGACCGATTTGTTGATGATTATCCTCGCCAGAAGAAATCCCCATACTCAAAGTTAAAGGGAGTTCTTGCTCTTTAGCAGCATTTCGGAAATTTTCTAAGACTGTAAACTTATCGTCAATTAGAGCTGCTAAAATTTTATAGTCACTGAAAAAGTAGAAGCGATCCATACTTACGCGACGATAATAAATCTGATGTTCCTGTGCAAACTCTGAGATAAAGTTAGCAATAAAACTGTTAATTTGAGCAACATCAGCATCAGATAGATTTGTCGTCGTATCATCGTAGTTATCAACAGCAATGATACCAATTACTGGACGATTAAGCGACTCATCAAATCCAATTTCATTACTAGAAGAATCAAAAAAGTAAAAGATTCCCGCCGACAAATCAAGATTGATGACATAAGTATGTCCATTGATTTGAATACGATGGTTGGCCGAACCTGCTTTTTGTTCACGAATGATATTGCGTAGGAGTTCATTGTTAAACTCACCTTCATCTTTGGTAAAAATCAGTTCAGCATAAGGATTGAACCAACCAATATCATCGGTCTCAGGATCAAATTGAACAACACCAACCGGCATCTTGTCTAAAAGAGACTTTAGACTTAGCTCTGTTTGGTCATTGAGGCGCTCAATCTGTTCCAACTCTGATAATTCATAGGCCTGCTTTTGATAATAGAGCAGAGCTACCATGGCAACTAATACAATAAAAATTGCTAAAAGCAAGAGTGTTTGCGAGCTCATAGTCCTTACACAAATAGCTAGGATCCCAAAGAAAATCAAGCCAATCATCACGAGATGGATTGTCTCTAAACGAATTTTTCTCATTATTAAACCTCTTAATTTCCCTATTATATCACAAAGAAACCTAAAATCCTAGGCTTCTTTTGAGGTGATGCTAAGGTCTTTTAAGACTTTCGACTGGCTTTTTGATTCCCTTCCAAATAGACCATCAAAATAGAAATATCAGCAGGGTTTACTCCCGAAATTCGGCTAGCTTGACCAATTGTTTCAGGATTAATTTTTTTGAACTTCTGACGAGCTTCGGTTGCAATCGAGTCAATGTCATCCCAGTCAATATGGGCAGGGATGCGTTTTTCTTCCATGCGTTTCATTTTAGATACCTGATCCAGAGCTTTGTTAATATAGCCTTCGTACTTAATCTCTGTCTCTAAAAGTTCAATGAGTTTATCATCTAAATTCTCTGCAGCAGGACCAATGAAGGACACAAGATCTGCATATTTAACCTCTGGACGACGTAGGAAGTCCTTAGCGGTTACGGCATCACTCAAGGGCTTAAAGCCCATGGCTACAACTTGTTCATTAGTCTCTTTAACTGGCTTGAGTTTAACAGTTGACAGACGCTTTATTTCATTGTCAAATTGTGCTTTTTTTATATTAAAAACTCGATAACGATTATCATCAACCAAGCCCACTCGACGACCAATTTCTGTCAAACGCATATCGGCATTATCATGTCTTAAAATCAAGCGATATTCAGCACGTGAAGTCAACAAGCGATAAGGTTCCAAGGTTCCTTTAGTAACCAAGTCATCAATCATAACTCCAATATAAGCATCGCTACGCTTCAAAATAAGCTCTGGTTTCCCTTGAAGTTTCAATGCGGCATTGATACCAGCAACAATCCCCTGGCCAGCAGCTTCTTCATAACCCGATGTCCCGTTGGTCTGACCAGCGGTAAATAGACCTGAAATGACTTTGGTTTCCAAGGTTGCACGCAATTGATGGGGAAGAACAATATCATATTCAATAGCGTAACCTGTTCGCATCATTTCAGCCTTTTCTAGACCTTTGATTGAATGAACAAGATCTCTTTGCACATCCTCAGGCAGACTGGTAGATAAACCTTGTATATAGACCTCTTCTGTATGGAGTCCCTCCGGTTCTAAGAAAAGCTGATGACGATTTTTATCCTCAAAGCGGACAATCTTATCTTCAATAGAAGGACAATAACGCGGTCCTACACCCTTGACAACACCAGAGAACATAGGAGCACGATGAAGATTTTTATTGATGATGTCATGGCTAGACTGGTTAGTATAGGTCAACCAACAAGGAATCTGATCTCGAAGGTAGTTCTCATCTTTAGATAAAAATGAAAAATGATTGGGTGTTGAATCACCAGGTTGAATCTCAGTTTCATCATAATTAATTGTGGAAGCTTTAACACGCGGTGGGGTTCCTGTTTTAAAGCGCCCAATTTCCAATCCTAATTTTTTCAGATTATCTGCCAAAGTAATCGAAGCTAAGCTGTTATTGGGACCTGATGAATATTTAAGATCTCCAAGAATAATTTCACCGCGTAGAGCTGTACCCGTTGTCACAACAACAGCATGAGCTCCATATTTCAGTCCTGTTGCCGTCTGCACACCGACAACACGACCTTTCTCTACTAAAATATCATCAATCATGGTTTGGCGTAGCGTCAAATTTTCCTGCTCCTCAACAGTGCGTTTCATGGTTTGAGCATAAAGAGCTTTATCAGCTTGAGCTCTTAGAGCACGTACCGCTGGACCTTTCCCTGTATTTAGCATCTTCATCTGAATATAGGTTTTGTCGATATTTTTCCCCATTTCACCACCAAGAGCATCAATTTCACGAACAACAATTCCCTTAGCAGAGCCTCCAATAGACGGATTGCAGGGCATGAAAGCTAGCATTTCAAGATTGATAGTAGCAAGCAAAGTCTTACATCCCATACGACTGGCAGCTAGGGCCGCTTCAACACCAGCATGCCCAGCTCCAATAATGATAACATCATAATTTTCAATAAATGTTTGTGTCATAAATAGAGCATAAGGGCTTTTAAATAGAATTATAACAACTATTTTTTATCCCTTATTTATTCCTTCCATTTTAATAAAAACAAAAATAGCCAAAACTCTCGAAAATTATACGCCAAAAGCGCACAATTCTCATGAGCTTTGACCATCATGATTATTGCTAAAAATATTGTATCACTTTTACATTTAAAGTCAAAAATACGTTTGTAAACTATCTTGACACCGTTGTCAATCTAAATATATTGACAGACTTCCCCATTTTTATAAGCATTATCAATGATGCCACCACCCAAGCACTCATCGCCTTTATAAAAGACAACAGCCTGCCCTGGAGTGATTGCACGCTGAGGGTGATCAAAAACAACTTCCGCTTTATCACCAGTCACCTTGACAATTACTTTACTATCAGGTTGACGATAACGAAACTTGGCAGTACACTCAAGAGTGAATTCTGGCGGCATTTCATATGTAAAATGGACCATTGAAGCCTGTAAAGACGTTGACATCAAAGAGTCGTGGTGGAAACCCTGCCCCACATAAAGAATATTCTTAGATAAATCCTTACCAACAACAAACCAAGGAGCATTGTCTCCACCTTTTTGACCACCGATACCTAGGCCACCTCGCTGTCCGATAGTGTAATACATCAAACCTGCATGCTCTCCCATATCATGGCCATCTACAGTCACCATACGACCTGGCTGGGCTGGTAGATAATTACCGAGAAATTCTTTAAAATTCTTTTCACCAATGAAGCAAATACCTGTAGAATCTTTTTTCTTAGCTGTTGCCAATCCTGCATCTTCGGCCAATTTACGAACTTCTGACTTCTCTAAGTGACCCAGAGGAAAGAGAGTCTTTTGCAACTGTTCCTGAGACAGCTGACTTAAAAAGTAGGTTTGATCCTTATTATTATCCTGACCACGCAGCATGTGAACTGTTCCATATTTATCTCTTCGCACCTGAGCATAGTGACCAGTTGCCACATAATCCGCACCTAAGCTCATTGCATAATCGAGGAAAGCTTTAAATTTAATTTCCTTGTTACACATAACATCCGGATTAGGAGTTCGACCGGCTCTGTATTCTGCTAAGAAATATTCAAAGACACGGTCCCAATACTCTTTTTCAAAGTTGACAGAATAATAGGCAATACCAATCTGATCAGCAACAGCTGCGACATCTTTATAATCTTCAGTTGCTGTACAGACACCAAATTCATCCGTATCATCCCAGTTTTTCATGAAAACGCCAATAACATCATAACCTTGCTGTTTTAACAGTAAAGCCGTTACCGATGAATCAACGCCACCACTCATACCAACGACAACACGGGTTTTAGAATTATCAATCATAGATAAATCTCCCATCAAATTAAGATACAAAGGGCATAGAAAAGAAAATGAGAATTTTTCCCACTCTTGAGCCCTGTGTTCAAGTTAAATAGCTTTAACATAGACTTGAAGGGTCTAGTTACAGTTTTCAATAAACGATTTGAAGGTCGACATTGAAAAACAGCGCCGGCAAAACCGACACTGTAAATGATTATAACATGTTTCATTCAGAATGCAAAACTTGGAAATCGTAGCCTTTTATCCTATAATAAAGCCAATAAAGGACTAAACCAAGCCAAGTTAAAATAGTAACCCAAAGGGCAAACGTAAAGTAAACTGGGACTGTAAAGCTAATTGTCAATTTATTGACACCTTGTTTGCTGGTAACTGTTGGATTGCCAAAGGTAGACAGCTTCAATTCATAATTTTTCAGTACTTGTTGATTGAGGATCAGCTTAGTCTTTTTATAGACAACAACCGGTAGCTCGGTTTGTCCTCCATCAGAATCCCAAGTCAGACTAAGGCTACCATCATTGTTGACAACCTTTGTAAACCCTTCTTTAAAAATAACCTTCTCTGCATACAAATTATAAGTGTTATATCCCTTGATACTATTGTAAACTGGTACATAATCGGGGGTAGATTTTCTAATCTTTTGTAATAGTAAGTCTAAGTTACTATCAAAGACCGCTTGGCGCTGTTCTTGATAGGTTCCTGCTGTATGGACGTGTAAACTAGATCTTAGAACATAATGGTGCTTCTCTGCAATTTTAGCTTGCTGATAAGTATCAACAGAGGCTTGGATCGCTCCAATAAGGGCAAAAATTGTCAATATCCAACAACTAAGTTTACGCCACTTGACAAAACGATTGAGAGTCATGGCCCCGATCAAGAGTAAAAGAATGGTTGCTGGAATAAAAAAACGGAAAGGAAATTGGATGAGCTCAGCAAACTTGATCCCACGATCAACCATCCATTTCCACGGAACAAGTGTCGTTGAAAGCATGATAAAAAGCAAATAGACAGAATGTAAAATTCTCTTCCATTTAGCCATATTCCGCCAGCGAACAACTAGATAAATAATTTGACCAATTAGAAATAAGACCAGTGGATAAGGGGTTATAATCCAATAAGAAGAACCTGTATTGATGGCGTTATTATCCATTAGACCATTGATAAAAGGATCTAAAAGTCGATTTTCCATTCGTAAAAAAAGCAGAGCCAGCCAAACATTAGCTGTTAAAAGCAAGGCCAGACCAACCGATAATAGCCCCTGACCGATGACTTTTAGCTTCTTTTGGGTTTGGAAAAATCCATAAACAAAGAAGGGAATATACATGATAATCAAGAACAAGGTACTCAGCAAGTGAACTTGAAAAATGAGAGCTACAGAAACAGCTAGTTGGATGGGATGCACTTCTTTATAGAAGGTAAACCGAATAGCTGGTATAAAGCAATAAGGCAGAAAGGCTGCACCCCAACTTGTAAAGCCTTGTCTCATGGTCCAATATTGAATCGAAAAAGTGGTTAAATATAATAGGGCTATAGGAATAGAAATTTCATCTTTGATTTTAGCCGCCTTTAAAAGTTTATACATGGACAAGCCAGCAATAACACCTAAAACGAACCTAGATAGCAACTGATAGCCAAACCATGATCGTCCTAGGAGTACTAAAAGACCTTGAAAATAAGCAAAAAAGGGACCATAAACCGCATTAACAATCCGCCCAGATTGCTGAAAACCATAAATCGAAATGAAATATGAATAATTCCAATTCTTAATCTGCATGGCCGCTTCATAAAAGCGATTGTAATGGAAAATAGAATCTGCTCCAAAAATCACTCCCTTAGTAACCCATTGAGGGAAAATCAAAAGAAAGGAAAATAGAACAATAAATAATAAGGGCTTAAATAACTGGTAAGTCTCTTTTTTCATTTTTGCAAATCAAATATCCTTTTTTTTACAGATACTTTAGTATAGCATTTAAAAAAACCAATAACAACAAACAGCCTCTTTTTAAAGGGAGTTAGAACAAGAAAAAGACCTCATATAAAGGTCCTTCTCACTCATTTTTTTACATACCCCAAGCCGACATTCCTTGTGCATTGTAGGCATTGATAGCTGAATTCACTTGATCTTGAACAGTAGCTGTTGAACCCCAGCCTGGCATAGTTTGGAACAAGCCTGAAGCTCCTGATCCATTGGCAACATTTGGATTCCCATTTGATTCGCGTGCAATAATGTATTCCCATGTCGCCTGATCTACACCAGTCGCAGCTGCCATTTGAGCAGCTGCACTAGAACCAACTGCTCCAGCCGAGTTGCCATTAGTAAGCGCGTGATTATAGCCACCATTCGCTGTTACAGTGTTTGCAGTTGTCGTAGCTGAAGTCGTTGGTTCGATAGTCCCTGTTGTCGGAGCGACCACTGCTTCTGTTATTTCTGCTTGAATAACTTCTTGCGGTTCAGCCGTTTCTGTTGGGGCAGTCGCAGTTGAAGCTGGTGCTTCAGCAGCTTGAGCAGGAGCAGCTGCTTTATTACTATCAGTAGTTGAAGATAATTCATCTGCAAAAGATGAGTCAGATTTTGAATTTTTACTGTGTTCAGAAATAAAACCAAAAACTAAAACAGTTAAGGTAGTCAAAATCGTAAAGATTACTAATCTATCAGATGTTTTGTCTACTTTTCTCTTATACATTCGAGACTCCTTTATACTTTATATCTTAAAGTTTTATCTCATTCTACCGTAGTTTCATTACTAATAAATTATTTTCATATTAAAATTATTACAAAACAATGTTATTTCACGCAAAAAGCTCTAAATTTCTAATTTAGAGCTTTTTACCATCTTATATTATAATATTATTCTTAAGAATTAGTACCAACCATTAGCTTCCCAATAAGCTAGTGCAGCCGACCATGAACCATAACGCCCATTTACATACTCATCAGCCACTCTCTCTTGGTTTTCTTCAGATAAATCGTTATTCAAATAATCTCTGGTCAACTGATAACGACCATAGTATTGACCGTTTTCAGCAGTATAGCTACCACCTGACTCTTTTTGAGCTATAGCTTCTTTAGCAGCTGAATCATCTGCACTCAAGTTAGAAGAATAACCTGATGCTGCTGGAACTGTTTCAGCAGTTGTATCTTGTGCTGGAGCCTCACTTGTTGTTTGCGCTTCTGGAGCCGGAGTTTCTGAAGTAGCTTCGCTTGTTGCTGTATCTTCAGCTACAACAGTATTAGCATCAGCTACAGATTGTTCTTCTCCTGTTTCAGAAGTTACAGTTTGATCAGTTTCTTCAACTGGAGATTCAGTTACTTCATTTGTTATTTCCGGAGCTGCCTGTTCTTCTACAACTTCAACTGGGGCTTCTACCACCTCTTGAGGGGCTTCACTCGTTATAGGAGCTGTAACTTCTGCCGGAATTTCGCTTGTTGCTTCAGCATATTCCGTTGCTTCTGGAACTGGTGCTTCACTTACAGTTGATGCATCACTAACTTCCTCTACTGGAACTTCAGTAGTTTCGGAATTTGCTGATGGAGCTTCAGCTTGAGGTGCTGGCTGAGCTTGTTCTTGAGTAGCAATACCATCAATTTCCAAGGTTTGACCAGACAAGATAAAATCAGGATTAGTGATGTTATTCAATTTAACCAAACTTTCAACAGTAGTGTTGTAACTAGCCGCGATTTCTGATAAGGTATCCCCTGATTTGATCGTATATGTTTCAGCATGAGCAGCAGCTGTTGCTCCAAACGCAGCTACAGCCGACAGACCTGCGAATGCTAATTTCTTTGAGTTCAATTTATTTTTTAAAATTGATTTAGTAGACATAAATAGTTATATTTCCCTTCTAGAAATAGTATGTTGTATATTTTACACTCTTTTTGTTACTTTAAGTTTGGTCTTATATTAAAAATATTACAGACATTTTTAATATTAATAAAGAAAACCCTCTCTTTAAGGTGCTTTAAAGAAAAACAAGACTAATCCTAGCAGGATTAAAATTAATATGGTTATATTGTCTTGAAGTCCCCAAGCCAAACGACGATACTTGGTTCGTCCATCTCCACCTTGATAACCACGTGCTTCCATAGCGATTGCTAGAGCATCAGCTCGTTTAAAACTAGAAGCAAAAAGTGGAATTAGAATGGGAATGATTGATTTCACTTTTTGAACGAGACTACCTTCTCCAAAATCAACTCCACGCGCTTGCTGGGCTTTCATAATACGGGTTGTATCATCCATTAAAGTTGGCACAAAACGTAAACTTAGAGAAAGCATCAATCCGATTTCATGGACAGGAACTTTGAGGGGCCTGAGGGGCTTCAATAAAGATTCTACGGCATCCGCCAAACTAAGAGGTGTAGTCGTTAAAGTTAGCAAGGTTGAAATACAAATGATTAAGACAAAGCGCATAAAAATGAGTCCTGCCTGTCCTAAACCATAATCCGTAATTTTAAAAAAACTAAAGGACCACAAAATATCACCTTTATGGTTAAAGAACATTTGAAAAGCCGTTGTGAACAGGATAATCCCAAACATGGATTTGAGACCATTTAAAAAGAAGGATAGTTTTACTTTTGATAAAAGAATCACTGTCAAGGTAAAAACTGCCATGATGGTATTGGTCAGCAAATTATTGGCCCAAAAGACGATGACTATGAAAGAAAACATCGCTATGAGCTTACTACGAGGATCCAGCCGATGAATGATTGAACTCCCTGGAATATAGCGCCCCAAAATTAGTTTATCCATGCAGTTCCTCCACAAACTCTTCTATTGTGATGGGGAGGGATTCCAACTCTAAGCCACGCTTAACAAGATTATAGGCAAACTTAGTAATCTTGGGCACGCCTAATTGTTTATTTTCTAAAAAATCAACCCTTTGAAAAACATCTTTGGGAAGACCTGACTCTACCAAATGTCCCTTTTCAAGAACATAAACAAAATCAGCATAATTAGCCACATCATCCATTATGTGCGTTACAAGTACAATAGTTTGTCCTTGTTGATGAAGGGAAGCAAAAAGTTCCATCAGTTCACGGCGTCCTTTAGGATCCAAACCAGCTGTCGGTTCATCTAAAACTAAGATTTGAGGTTTCATAGCCAAAATACCTGCAATAGCTACGCGCCGCATCTGACCTCCCGATAAATCAAACGGGTTCTTATCAAACAATTCCTCAGAAATACCAACTTGTTTTAAACTGGCACAAGCAATCTTTTCAGCCTCTTCCTTAGAAACACCAAAATTTTGTGGGCCAAAAGCCACATCTTTTAGAACTGTTTCATCAAATAATTGACTTTCTGGAAATTGAAATACTAACCCTATCTTCTGTCTGACGGATTTAATATCCTTATTTTTGGAGTCTGATCTGATAGCGAGATCATCTACTAGGACACGTCCTTCACTAGGTAGAATGAGGCCATTGAGCAGCTGCATAATAGTCGATTTGCCGCTACCGGTATGTCCTATAAAGGCTGTATAAGAACCATCCTCTATCGTTAAACTAATATCAAAAAGAGCACGCCCTTCAAATGGCGTTCCCGCTTGGTAGGTAAAGCTCACTTTTTCGAGAGTAACGCCCATAACTCATCTCCTAATTCGTTTTCACTGACATACCTTTTGGAAATTGCGAAATCTGTTTTTTGTAATCTCTTTAGAACTTGTGAGGTAAAAGGAATGTCCATACCCAAATGCTTTAAATCTTCTCCTCTGCCTAAAAATTCAGCTGGACTTGAACTAGACTCTACCTTACCCGACTTCATAACCAAAACCCGATCACTCATAGCAACCTCATCAAGGTCATGGGTAATCGAAATAACTGTCAAGTTATACTGGTTGCGAACCTCCTTAATAGTTTTCATCAATTCTAATCGACCCTCGGGATCCAGCATACTGGTAGCCTCATCTAAGATGATAACTTCCGGTCTCATTGCAATAATACCAGCAATAGCTACTCGCTGCTTTTGACCGCCAGACAAACGAGCTGGCTCCCGATTAGCAAATTCTGACATACTGACCAAGTCTAAAGTTTCCTGAACCCGTTGCTTCATTTCTTCATAAGGAAGACCATTATTTTCAAGTCCGAAAGCAACATCATCTTCAACTGTGGCTCCAACGAATTGATTATCGGGATTTTGAAAAACCATGCCAACTTTGCGGCGCATATCCCAAACATTATTTTCAGTCAATTCCTGACCGTCTATCAAGATGTGGCCAGACTCAGCTTTCAATAGACCATCTATCAAGCGAACCAGAGTTGATTTGCCCGATCCATTGTGACCAACAATGGATAACCATTCACCATGTTTCACGTGAAACGTTACATCGTTTAGAATATAATTGTCTTCTTGATCGTATCTAAATTTTAATTTATCAACAAAAATAATTGCTTCCATAACTTATTGAAATGTATCTTTAAAGAGATAGCCAGCCCCTTTAAAATAATCAAAGCCGGAGTAAAGAGTAAAGAATAGAGCGATATAAAGCATGATTGTACCAAATAAAGTTAAATGACACAACAAAAGAATAATTGTTAGCATCTGTGTTACTGTTTTAATCTTACCGGGCATAGCCGCTGCCAAAACCTGACCACCATTTTCCACTAAAAGCAACCGTAAGCCAGTGACAGCCAATTCACGACAAATGATGATAGCCGATACCCATGCCGGTGCCAATTCCATTCCGACAATCATGATAAAAGCTGACATAACTAACATTTTATCAGCCAAAGGATCAGCAAACTTTCCAAAATTAGTGACAACCTGCCATTTACGTGCCAAATAGCCATCAAGATAATCTGTAAAGCTAGCAATAGCGAACACGACTGCAGCCGCAATATGCCAAATAGGTTCCTTACTAATAGAGGTTAGAAGTAGAAAAACAGGAATCATCACAATACGAATAAGGGTCAATAAATTAGGAATATTTTCTTTTTTAGTCATAATTTTGTTCCTTTTATTTAATAGATAGCGTAATATAGGCCGGCTTATCCCTGTTTAAACCCGAGAGATCTACATTTTCACCGTTAATCTTAACTGTCATGTCATTAGTAGTGCTCAGGGTAATAACAGAAATATCTGCCTCAGAGTTTAAAGTTGCTGTAACAGATTGACTTGAACCATTCAAGGTATAGCCTTTCTTATCTAAATTAGAGTTTGTCACAGATATCATGTTTTCTAGCTCTGATGTTTGTGAAATTTCAACAACGGTCTCACTATTATTGTCATCAGAAAGTTTAACACTCATATTAGAGCCATTAGCCTTGGTCGTTAGTTTAGATTCATTTGATGAGGAAGACCCTGAAGAATTAGGATTGACTTGCCTTTGACTTAATGATGAGCTAGGAAGTGCAGCAACCTTATTTTCATCAGTTATTTGGATGTAAATGATAAATCCGATAATACCAATAATGCCTATACTTAATAAAGATAGAATAGCCAAAGGAAGACGACTGGGAACTTCATTATGATCGAAACGATCTGAACGAGACCACTTTTTACGCTTAATTTTTGCTTTATCAGATTTTCTTTCTTTTTCTTCAGAAGATGATTCATCAGCACTCTCATCTTCTTCAACTTCTCCCACTTCAATTTCAAAATTTGGGTTTTTATAACCTTCTAGTAGGAGGTCACTATCCAAACCAAGAAAATTGCCATAGCTTTCTAAGTAGGTATTAATTTTGCCTTCCCTGGCAAAGCGGAATTGGTTAAGTTCCATAACCGTTATATACTGTAAAGGAATGTCTAATTCATCAGCAATATGTTCGACTGTCAATCCCTTAGCAAGGCGAGTATCACGCAAGTACTCACCAATGCTCTTTTTCTTCATTTTTAATACCTCTAAGACAATAATTCAACCTCTATTATAACAGATTTCAGATTTAAATTATAACTAATTTGGAAATATCGTAAATTCAGAAGTTTCCATCTGTTCGATAAAAGTTTGACCAACTTTTTGAATGGTCTCTAAAGTAATCCCCTCTAATATTTTAGGGAAATCAAGGTAGGATTCATTATCGGATTGATAAGAAGCTAATTGAAAAATGAGGTCTTCAATAGAATCTAAACTCCTTATGAAATCCCCATAAAGCTCGCGCTTCAAAAGCTCCAAATGTTCTGATGTAAAATCTGTCGACTTAGTAAAATCTTTTAAAACCTGTCTAACTTGGTTAGCCAACTTTATAGGCTGCTGAGAATCCATACTTAGAATGACAAATTGAAAGCGTCTGGATACTTCTACTTCTATACCAAAAGAATCATCGATCAACTGCCGATCATACCATTTCTGATAACGCCGACTTGTCCAACCGAAAAGCAGTGATAAAAAGAGGCGAAGACAAATCTTTTGCCTCAATAATGACTGTCCTTTAAAACTTGGTAGGCGAAAACCCAATGCCAATTTTGGTTGAACAACATCAAAATTGAGGGATTTTCGCTTGACAACTTTGGTTAATTTCAGGTCATTTTTGTAAACCTTTGTCAATTTTTTTGTAAACCCAGTTTGCGATTTTTCTATTTGTATCAGGACTTCCTCAACATTGAAATCTCCAACAAGAAAAAGAGTCATATTATTGGTTTTATAATAATACTGGTGGTTGTCATATAGCTGTTTTGAAGTGATTCGTGATAGACTATCCTGATCTCCAGCAACATCATCAGATAACTTAGTATTTGGATACAAATTTTTCAAAATCTCATTGTAAAGTCGGTAGTCAGGATCGTCAAGATACATGTCAAGTTCTTGAGCGATAATTTTTTTCTCACGCATAATGGACTCATGGTTAAAGTCAGCAGACATAACAAAACATTGAAGTAGATCTAATGCTTCTTTGTTCCCACCCAGACTAGAAAAATAAAAAGCTGTTTTTTCAAAGCCAGTAAAAGCATTAACATCTGCTGAGTAGCTTGAAAATTTTAAAACAGCATCCTGTCCATCAGACATCTCAAATAATTTATGCTCTAAAAAATGAGCAATTCCTGAAGGAGGATCTTTCACTACCTCCTGATTATCTGTAAAGATAGTGTCAATAGAACCAAACTCAACTTCAAGTAAAGCTGACATTTCTTTAAAATCCGGCTTAGGTAGTAGGTAAATCTTTAATCCATTTTGAAGAGTAGTGGAATACAAACATTCATTTAGATGACAATATTCTATTTCATTGAGCATAATTACTCCCCTTCTAAAAAATAAACAGCTTGTAAACGGCTGGCTTTAGCTAGGCAAATAATATCTGATTTAGTGAGGCTATCTATCGTTTTAATCCAGTCTTCTAGCTTAAACGACTTTCTCTGAATGACCTTACTATTATAAAGTCTCTCTATCAAAACTTTAGGACAATCCTGAACTAACTGTGCATTGCTGATTAAAAGTTGCTTTGTTTGATTCATCAACTGACTCGAAAAACGCCCCAACTTGAAATCATGCCACTGTTTGTTGATTAAGTGTAGTGTTTTTTCTCTATTAGATTTATCTATCCCTGCGTAAATCTGTAGTAAACCTGTGTATCTATCTAATTCGCTTGAAATTGTATAAGCTAAGCCCGCCTTTTCTCTGACTTCCGTAAAAAGGCGGGAATGACCAAAACATCCCAACATACCATTTAAGAGTTGAGCGAGACAAAGATCTCGTTGATAGTTTGCTATTGGTAGATGATAGGCAATTTGCAATACTGATTGACTATTTTGACGATGCTCAATTTCTTCTTTAACAATATTGACAATATTTTGTTGGTGATTGACAAACTTGTAAACCTGCCTCTTTTCAAAAGGAAAGTGATTAAGTTGCTCTATCACAGAATAGCCATCAATATCTCCTAAAACAAAGATATCAATTTGATCTTCTTTAAGCATCTTTTGGAATTCTTGGTAAGCTGTATAAGAATTTTCTTTTTCAATCAACTTTATTTCAGCATACTCAGAAATCTGTAAATCCTCATCTTGATGATAGAGACTGTGAAGTTTCAATCCACTATAATAAAAAGAGTCTTCCTCATCTACTTTTAGATAGGATAATAAATTAGCCTTTTCAATATCAAAAGTTTTTGACTGAAACTGCTCTAAGGAAATCAAAGGTCTGTAAAGAATACCGTAAAGAATATCAAAAACTTCTTCTAAAAGATTTTCTTCTTTTAGTGTAAAATCATCCCTAAGGAAGTCAATGTCGATATCAACAAGATGAGCTTTACCCTTGGTTGACACCTTGGTTGACAACCTTGTTCCATAAAGGCTGGCTAACTTTTGCTGAAATAGTCTATGGGTGGGATAGTCTGCGTTAGCAGTAGCTAACATCTGTGCAGTTAAAACGCGCTTGGCAACTGTTTCCTTACTTTGATTACCAGTAAAACGTAAGGTGATATGATTGGTTTTAAATTTGGCCGTTTTTATGACATGTAGGTTGACACCATCAACAATTTTCATGGAAGGTCCTCTAATTAGTTATTGGCTTAAATTATATCATTTTATGCTATAATATTCTCATTAGAAAGTTGAGGAAACTATGGAATACAAACTCTTTGAAGACTTTATTACTCTGCAAGCTTTACTAAAAGATTTACGTATTATCCAAAGTGGAGGTGCTGTGAAAGCATTCTTATCCGAGAATACTGTACTCTTTAACGGTCAGGATGAAAAGCGTCGCGGAAAAAAACTTCGCCTTGGAGATCAAATTGAACTCCCTAAACAAGATATAAGTATTATTCTTGTCGCACCAAGTTCAGATGAACTCAAACTTCATGTTCAAGAAGAAGTTGAAAAAAAACGAGTAACTGCCATGGTTAAAAAACTCAGTCAAAATAATAAAAAAGAGAAACAAGCTAAAGGTAGAACAGGCAAACGTCCTCCCGTTAAATTCCCAGGTACTTAAGATGTGGTTAGAATCAATTTCATTAAAAAACTTTAGAAATTATTCTGAATTGTCAGCTGAATTTTCTAACGGTCTTAATGTTTTTCTTGGTCAAAATGCTCAGGGAAAAACTAATTTTCTTGAAGCTATTTATTTCTTAGCCCTGACACGAAGCCACAGAACCCGCTCTGACAAGGAACTGATTAATTTTCAGGCAAGTGAGCTGAGAGTCGCTGGGGAATTGAAACGTAGCAGTGGAAAAATTCCTCTTGAAATTATTCTATCTGATAAAGGGCGCATCACTAAAGTTAATTATCTCAAACAAACTAAACTATCTGACTATATTGGACATATGACAGTTGTTTTGTTCGCTCCAGAGGATTTGCAGTTAGTAAAAGGTGCACCAAGTCTACGGCGTAAATTTTTAGATATTGATTTAGGACAAATAAAACCGGTCTATCTATCAGATTTATCCAATTACAATCATGTTCTTAAGCAACGAAACGCTTATCTAAAATCGACTGAAACTATTGATAAAAATTATCTAGCTGTCATTGATGAACAATTAGCTGACTATGGTAGTCGAGTTATTGAACATCGCAGTCAATTTATTCAAGATCTTGAAAAAAATGCTGACAAACACCATCATACGATTTCTAATCAGCTAGAAAACCTCAAAATTACTTATCTATCATCCATCAAATTTCAGGACAGAAATACCATCAAGCAGAATTTTTTAGAACAGTTGGCTAAAAGTTTTAATCGTGATAGGTTAAAAAAGAATACTGGTGTTGGTCCTCATCGTGATGACCTTGCTTTTTTTATCAATGATATGAATGCTACTTTTGGGAGCCAAGGACAGCAGCGCAGTCTCATTCTGTCCTTGAAATTAGCAGAAATCGAGTTAATAAAAACTGCAACAGGAGATTACCCCATCCTCCTCCTTGACGATGTTATGAGCGAACTTGACAATCATCGTCAACTTCGATTGTTAGAAGGAATTAAGGAAAATATCCAAACCTTTATTACAACAACAAGTTTAGACCACCTGTATCAATTTCCTGACAACTTAAAAATTTTTACAATAGAACAGGGAAAGTTAAAGAGCCAATAAATTTTACTGACTTTTTTACTTTATAGGTTTTGATGGATTGACAAGGTTGTAAAGATAATTTCTTTTTTTAAAGCTAGACTTCAAATGAATTAGCCCCAAAAGTTAGATAGAAAAAAGTCTAACTTTTGGGGTGTTTTTTGTAAAGATGCTGTTAACCTGAAGGGCTGATAAGCTGAACAAACACCAGCTTGAAAGATCTAAATCTTATGAGAAGTGCTATACAGACATCGCTGAATTTGCCCTACCAACTGTCAGGAGAAACTCTATCTGTCGCCAATTTTTGAGGGTACACCGGTGAGATTATTGACTTTGCCTTGTCTCACTCGCCTAATCTTTTGCAGGTAAAGAACATGCTTGAAAAGGATTTTCCATCGGAAGACTATCAGAACACTATTCTTAACTGCGACCAAGACTGACAGTATATCAGTGTCATTCTTATCATCAGTTTTTACAATCTAAAAGTTCTAGGGGAATAGCCAATAATGGGATGGGATGATATACTCAAATTCGAGATATTCTATGGCTGCGACAAGGCTTACAAAACACTTGATGAGCTGGAACAAGCTATTACAGATTATTTTTTTGTTACAATAACACATGTATTAAAACAAAAAAGACTTAGCCCTGTCCAATACAGGACTAAATCCTTTCATTAATATTGTCTGTCCAACGTTTTAAAGGGGAGTACAAAATCTAATTTTTCTTTATTATTGCACAGAATAGTTTGGAGCCTCATTAGTAATTTGAACATCATGAGGATGGCTTTCAATTAAACCAGCTCCAGACATTTCAATGAACTGAGATTTATTGTGAAGAGCATCAATGTTTTCAGCTCCAGTATAGCCCATACCTGACTTGATACCTCCAACCAATTGGAAAACAATATCAGAGGCAGTTCCTTTATAAGCTACACGACCTTCAATCCCCTCTGGAACCAATTTGTTAGCCTCATTGACAGATCCTTGGAAATAACGGTCGCTTGACCCTTTCTTCATAGCTGCAACAGATCCCATACCACGATAAGTTTTGAATTTACGACCTTGGAAAATTTCGGTTTCTCCAGGAGCTTCGTCGGTACCTGCCAACATAGAACCAAGCATTACCGCATCTCCACCAGCAGCAAGAGCTTTTACAATGTCACCCGAATATTTAATTCCACCATCTGCAATAATAGTTTTTCCATATTCACGAGCAACACCAGCTGCATCATAGACAGCTGTAATTTGAGGAACACCAACACCGGCTACAACACGTGTTGTACAGATTGATCCCGGTCCGATACCAACTTTAACGACATCTACACCTGCATCATAGAGAGCACGCGCACCTTCTGCAGTCGCAATATTACCTGCAATTAAGGTCTTATCAGGGAAAGTTGAACGAATTTCAGCAATCTTACGAAGAACACCAGCTGAGTGTCCGTGAGCTGTATCAATAACAATAGCATCAGCACCAGCCTCAAAAAGGGCAGCTGCACGCTCAAACGTATCGGAAGTCACCCCAACCGCTGCTGCTACTAAAAGACGACCAAACTCATCTTTGGCAGCATTAGGAAATTCGATAACTTTCTCAATATCCTTAATAGTGATAAGACCTGATAAACAACCAGCACCATCAACTAACGGTAGCTTTTCAATACGGTGCTCTTGTAGGATACTTTCAGCCGTTTTTAAATCTGTCCCAACAGGTGCTGTGACAAGATTTTCACTAGTCATATAGGTCTTGATTGGTTGACTGTAATCTGAAATGAAACGCATATCTCGATTGGTGAGAATCCCGACCAACTTACGATTTTCGAGAGTTTCTACAACCGGCACACCTGAAATGCGATAACGTCCCATCAATTCATCTGCTTCCTTGACTGTATGTTCAGGTGTTAAAAAGAAAGGATCAATGATAACACCATTTTCTGAACGTTTTACCTTACGTACTTCTTCTGCCTGCGCTACAACCGACATATTTTTATGGATAACACCTAGGCCACCAGCACGTGCCATTGCAATAGCCATACCACTTTCGGTGACAGTGTCCATAGCTGCAGTAATAATAGGGATGTTTAATGTCAAATTCTTAGCAAGTTTGGTTTGCATGTTTACTTCATTTGGAAGTACATGACTTTCTGCTGGAATAAGCAAAACATCATCGAAAGTGTAGCCTTTTTTTAAAAATTTAGTGTCCCAATTTGACATTAAATCCATCCTCTTTTCTATAAAGTATTTAGCTTATAAAGCTCATGTTATTAGTATATTATCATATCACGCAAAAAATTTTTGTCAATAAAATATTACTTAAAATTTCACCAATAATAAAACGGATTGGTGTCATTATACACTAATCCGTTTTATTATTAAAAATAGTTAATTCCCATGGCTGATTTAACTTCATCCAAGGTTGTAGCAGCAACCTGTTGCGCTGCTTGACTACCTTTTTCCAACATTTGATAGACCTGTCCCATATCTTTAGCAAATTCTAAACGACGTTCACGAATAGGCCCCAACTCACGCTCAAGGATCTCTAAGAGATAACGTTTGGTCTTAACATCACCCAAGCCACCACGCTGATAATGTTCTTTCATCGCTTGGATTTCAGCCTTATCTTCTTCCTTACCAAAAACATCCAGATAATGGAAGACCATGTTTCCTTCAATTTGGCCTGGATCTTCAAGTTTAATATGATTAGGGTCAGTATACATGCTCATGACTTTTTTTTGTAGGGTATCTGCATCATCAGCAAGATAGATCCCATTCCCCAAAGATTTGGACATTTTCGCGTTTCCATCTAGACCTGGGAGACGACCTGCTTCCTCTCTATCCGGATAGAGACCTTCAGGTTCCACTAAAACATCCGTATTATAAGCATGATTGAAACTACGTACAATTTCACGTGTTTGTTCAATCATGGGTTTTTGATCATTTCCTACAGGGACCAGATTGGCCTTGAAAGCTGTAATGTCAGCTGCTTGAGCAATTGGATAAACCAAAAAGCCAGCTGGAATGGACTCACCAAAACCTTTTTGTGCAATTTCTGTCTTAACAGTAGGATTGCGTTCCAAACGTGCTAGAGAAACCAAGTTCATGTAATACATTGACAACTCAGCCAATTCAGGAATCTGACTCTGAATAAAAATTGTTGATTTTTCAGGATCAAGTCCTGCCGATAGATAGTCCAATGCCACATTACCGACGGACTCCACAATGGTAGCTGGATCTTTAGCGTGGTCAGTCAAAGCTTGCTGATCAGCCAGAAAGACAAACATTTTATATTTATCTTCATTTTGTAAACGCACCCGATTTTGTAGACTTCCAACATAATGACCAATGTGGAGTTTCCCTGTTGGACGATCTCCTGTCAAAATAATAGGTTTTGTCATAAGTTTACCTCTATATGTTTTTTCACTTTCAAATAATTTATTAAATTATATCATAAATCAGTGTCCACAGGGAGCGTTTTTTCAAGGGGGACTAAATGGCTTTATATTGAAAAAAATCCCTATTTCTAGTAGAATGAAAGGACATATTATTAGAGATAAAGAGGTAATTTCATTGCTCACAGTATCAGACATATCACTGCGCTTTAGTGATCGTAAACTTTTTGACGATGTCAATATTAATTTTACAGCTGGGAATACCTACGGCTTGATTGGTGCTAATGGTGCTGGAAAATCAACATTTTTGAAAATTTTAGCCGGTGACATTGAACCAACAACAGGCCATGTATCTTTAGGTCCTGACGAACGTCTATCTGTTCTTAGACAGAATCATTTCGACTATGAAGAAGATCGCGTCATTGACGTTGTCATCATGGGAAATGAAAAACTTTATAAGGTCATGAAGGAAAAAGATGCCATTTATATGAAATCTGATTTTTCTGAAGAAGATGGTGTGCGTGCAGCTGAACTTGAAGGCATATTCGCTGAATTGGGCGGCTGGGAAGCTGAAAGCGAAGCTTCGCAACTCCTACAAAACCTTAATATTCCAGAAGATCTCCATTACCAAAACATGGCGGAATTAGCCAACAGTGACAAAGTCAAGGTTCTCCTCGCTAAAGCTCTTTTTGGCAAACCAGATGTTCTTCTACTTGATGAACCAACCAACGGTCTTGATATCCAATCAATCTCCTGGCTGGAGGATTTCCTCATTGATTTTGAAAACACGGTCATCGTTGTATCCCATGACCGTCACTTTTTAAATAAGGTTTGTACCCATATGGCTGACTTAGACTTTGGTAAAATCAAACTCTATGTTGGTAACTATGATTTTTGGAAAGAATCCTCAGAGTTGGCAGCTCGTTTACAAGCTGATCGCAATGCCAAGGCTGAAGAAAAAATCAAAGAATTGCAAGACTTTGTTGCACGTTTTTCTGCCAATGCCTCAAAGTCAAAACAAGCTACCTCTCGTAAAAAGATGCTTGATAAAATTGAATTGGAAGAAATCGTTCCATCAAGTCGTAAATATCCCTTTATCAACTTTAAGTCAGAGCGTGAAATTGGTAATGATTTGCTCAGTGTGGAAAACTTATCTGTTACTATTGATGGTGAAAAAATTCTTGATAATATCAGTTTTATCCTAAGACCAGGTGATAAGACTGCTCTTATTGGAGAAAATGACATTCAAACCACTGCCCTTATCCGTGCACTCATGGGAGATATTGAGTATGAAGGAACGATAAAATGGGGGGTGACAACTTCTCAATCTTACCTTCCTAAGGACAATTCAAAAGATTTTGCCTCTGAGGAATCTATTCTAGAATGGTTGCGTCAATTTGCTTCCAAAGAGGAAGATGACAATACTTTCTTGCGTGGATTTCTGGGTCGTATGCTCTTCTCTGGTGATGACGTTAACAAATCTGTCAACGTCTTGTCGGGAGGAGAAAAAGTACGCGTGATGTTATCTAAACTTATGCTCCTCAAATCTAATGTCCTTATTCTTGATGATCCAACAAACCACCTCGATTTGGAATCTATTTCTAGTCTTAATGACGGTCTCAAAGATTTTAAAGAATCCATTATCTTTGCTAGCCATGACCATGAATTTATCCAAACATTAGCCAATCATATTGTGGTTATTTCAAAAAATGGTGTTATTGATCGTATTGATGAAACTTACGATGACTTCCTTGAAAACGAAGAGGTTCAGGCTAAGATACAAGAACTTTGGAAATAGGCTACTCGATGTATTCTTAACTGTATAAGATTAAAATAACCAAAGAGTCTGCTGCATTTGTCTCAGACTTTTTTTCACAAACTATTATGAAAAATTTTTTAAAAAAACATCAAACCCATTTTTGCTTTTATGCTTTTGCCTTTTTGACACCAGCCTTAATCATGTTGGTAGTTCTTTGGTCAAAAGATATCTATTGGGGAAGTAAAACAACAATTCTTGCTAGCGATGGTTTTCATCAATATGTGATTTTCGCTACTCAATTTCGCAATATTCTGCATGGCAATGATAGTCTCTTTTACACTTTTACAAGCGGTTTAGGGCTCAATTTCTATGCTCTTATTAGTTATTATTTAGGGTCCTTATTAACACCTTTTTATTACTTTTTTTCCCTAAAATCAATGGCCGATGCCGTTTATCTTTTCACTTTAATTAAATTTGGCTTAATGGGCTTATCTGCTGCTCTTTCTCTAGGTCATATTCATCCAAAGGTACGGAAGTCTTTAATTATCAGTTTATCTACCTCCTATGCACTTATGAGTTTTGCGGTCAGTCAACTGGAAATCAACACCTGGTTAGATGTCTTTATTTTAGTTCCTTTAATTATTCTCGGCTTACACCGTTTATTAGAGTTTCGTAAGTTTTGGCTCTATTATTTAACCCTAAGTCTACTCTTTATCCAAAATTATTATTTTGGATTTATGACAGCCATCTTTTTGGTCCTCTATTTTCTAGCCCAACTTACTCGTGATTTTAAATGGAAACTGGCTTTAAAGAAATTTTTTGACTTTACAATTGTGTCAATTTCATCAGGTTTAACCGCAGCAATAATGCTGTTGCCTTCTTACTTAGACTTATCAACCCATGGGGAAGAATTTTCAAAATTTAATACACTTCTAACCGAAAACTCTTGGTTTTTTGATATTCTTGCTAAAAACTTTGTTGGTTCTTATGATACAACAAAATTCGGTGCTATCCCAATGATATATGTTGGATTATTGCCACTAGTTTTGGCACTCATTTTCTTTACTATTAAAGAAATAAAATATCAAGTCAAATTAGCTTATGCTTTACTACTGATTATCTTTATCGCTAGCTTTTATCTCAACCCACTGGATTTACTGTGGCAGGGTATGCACTCTCCTAATATGTTTCTACATCGCTACGCTTGGCTATTATCCACACTAATTGTTTTTATGGCAGCGGAAAGCTTATCTCATTTGAAAAAGTTTCACGTGGAACTTCTAATTTTTTGTTTTGGTCTGTTAGCCACTGGTTTTATCATTACCTTTATTTACACCAACCACTACGATTTCCTGAAACCTATCAATCTTATTTTAACACTATCCTTCCTTCTAGCTTATTTCGTAATTTTCCTATCTTTCAGAAAAAACCAGCTCAGTAAATCCGCCTTCATTATTTTTACCCTCATTTTTTCAATCTTTGAATTAGGTCTCAACTCTTATTATCAAGTGACCAGTTTAGATAATGAGTGGGTCTTTCCATCTCGTGAAGGTTATCAACGTGATCAGATTGATATCACAAAATTAGTTGACTATGCTAAAGCCCACAATAAAACATTCTTCCGTACTGAGCAAATGCTCCCTCAAACAGGAAATGACAGTATGAAATATAATTATAACGGCATTTCCCAGTTTTCATCTATTCGTAATACAGCATCAAGTAGTATGCTAGATCGTCTGGGCTTCCAATCAACAGGAACAAATTTGAATCTACGTTATCAAAATAATACGATTATTGCTGACAGCCTTTTCGGCCTTGCCTATAATATTTCAAACGAGGATATTGGTAAGTATGGCTTTGAGCAGGTTGATACAGCTAATCTTTTGTCACTCTATCACAATTCAAACGCGAGTCAGTTAGCTATTCTCACTGATGAAGTTTACAAAGATGTTAACTTTACTGTCAACACTCTTGACAACCAAACTGCCCTACTAAACAATTTAGCTGGTCTTCACCAACAATACTTTACAAAATTGTCAAGTTATAGCAACAATAACCTTGATACCATAAATAATAGAATGACTCTCAACACCTCTAACAATACAAACAATACTGTTTCTTATCCTGTCAAAGTCCCAGCCAATCAGCAGGTTTATATGAGTGTGCCAGATCTTTCACTAAATGATGGTGCTTCATCCAATATTATGGTAATCGCAGATCACAAAACCTACAATTATACTACTGACAATGCCTACAGTCTTTTTAATTTAGGATACTTTGACAAAGACACCACTGCCTCTGTAACTCTAACTTTTCCTGAAAACAATCAAGTTTCTTTTGATAGACCAACCTTTTATGGTCTAAATACTGAAGCCTATCAAAAAGCAATGGATGTTATTAACAATAAAAAAGTAACAGTTACAACAAGACACAATAAGGTCACAGCTAATTATTCTGCTGAAAAAGATGGCTCCCTTTTCTTTACCATCCCTTATGATAAGGGTTGGAAGGCTAGTGTCAACGGGGAAAAAGTCAAAATTCGTAAAGGACAAAAAGGGTTCTTAGTTGTTGATGTTCCAGCAGGAAAAGGAACTGTCCAATTAGATTTTGTTCCTAAAGGTTTTAAAGTTGCTAGCCTAATATCACTTAGTGGCTTACTCCTCTTTGTCTCTTACACCTATTCTTGTCATCATCTTTTCAAAAAGAAATAAAAGCTTCTAAAGTTTAACTTTGGAAGCTTTCTTTCTGTGCAAAAATAAAGGCTGCTTTCGCAACCTTTTGTCTTATCATAGTCCGTACGGGATTCGAACCCGTGTTACCGCCGTGAAAAGGCGGTGTCTTAACCCCTTGACCAACGGACCAAGTAGATGCTTTTTTGCAGTACTTTTACTATTATAGCAGATAATTTTATTTTGTCTATAATATTTTTAATTTTTTTAAGCTAACCTCATAAGTTACCATATATTGACAGTCATAAACTTATTTTGATAGAATAGAGAAAATTGTGGTTCCATAGCTCAGCTGGATAGAGCATTCGCCTTCTAAGCGAACGGTCGCAGGTTCGAATCCTGCTGGAATCATTACCACTCGACTATTCAACTAGTCGAGTTTTTTATTTGTGATAAGGGCTCCCCTCCTGAATCATAAAAGCTCGATAAACTTGTTCTACCAAAACAAGGCGCATTAGCTGATGAGGAAGGGTCAGTTTACCAAAACTCATCAAAAAATGGGCACGTTGTTTGACTTGGGGAGCCAATCCAAGACTGCCTCCAATGATGAAAGTTATATCGGAAAAACCTCTTAGGATAGTTTCCTCTATTTTTTTAGAAAATTCTTCTGAGGACCATTCTTGTCCTTCAATGGCAAGCGCAATAACAAAATCACGATCGGCTATTTTAGCCATTATACGATTGGCTTCTTTTTCCAGAATTTGCTGATTCTCTGCCTGACTAGCATTGTTTGGTGTTTTTTCATCAACTAGTTCAATCAATTCAAATTTAGTAAAGCGACCCAGTCTTTTGACATATTCCTCAATACCTATTTTAAGATATTTTTCTTTGAGTTTTCCTACTACAATAAGTTTTATTTTCATAGAATGATTATACCACATCCTACTATTTGATTTTTATTCACAAAGATTCATTTCCTTATTTCCTTGATTTAATAAGGTTTTGCTAACAATTTCAGCAAGTAATCCACAACCTGTGGATTACTTGCATTTTCCTTATCTTTAAGGTATAGTTAAGTGGTGTTTTATAATATAAGAAAAATTTTTTAGGAGGATCGACTATTGAAAAAGAAAAAATCTGTACCTTGGAAAAAATTATTTGTGCCCATTTTAGTTGTTTTAGCTGGATTTTTAGGTGGTCTGGTTGCGACTTTTATCGTCTTAAAAGCTAGTGGTATCACTACCACTGAAGGTAAAACAACTGTCAGTAATGTAAAATACAATAACTCTTCTGATGTCACAAAAGCTGTTGATAAGGTAAAAGACTCAGTAGTAACTGTTCTAAATTATCAAGAGATTTCTGATTCTCAAATTCCTGAAGGCGCTGATGTTGAAAAGGATGAAGATGGCCTTGTTCAGTATGCAAGCGGTTCAGGCGTTATCTACCAAAAAGATAAAGATAGTGATGAAGTTTACATT
The DNA here is from genome assembly GCF_042649885.1 of Streptococcus dentapri. Lineage (NCBI taxonomy): Bacteria > Bacillati > Bacillota > Bacilli > Lactobacillales > Streptococcaceae > Streptococcus > Streptococcus dentapri. The sequence continues at coordinate 29,727 of NZ_JBHSAC010000056.1, forward strand.
GTTACTAATGCCCATGTTGTTGAAGGGGCCAAAAAAGTAAGCATCATGACAAATAAAGTTAAAGAGGCAAAAGATGCGATCAAAGGAGAGGTTGTTGGTTCAGACACCTATTCCGATTTAGCTGTTATCAAGATTAAATCTAAAGATATCTCCACGGTAGCTGAATTTGCAGATTCCTCTTCCGTTAAAGTTGGAGAAGCTGCTATTGCCATTGGTAGTCCTTTTGACACTAGTTTTGCTAATACCGTAACAGAAGGTATTGTTTCTGGACTGGACCGTACTGTTACCCTAGCAGCAGAAGATGGTTCTACTATTCAAACAAAGGCTATTCAAACCGATGCAGCCATTAACCCTGGTAACTCTGGTGGTGCTCTTATCAACATTGAGGGACAGGTTATAGGAATTAGCTCAAGTAAAATTTCTATGGAAGGGTTTGAAGGTATGGGCTTCGCTATTCCAACCAACGATGCCGTCACTATTATTAACCAACTAGTCGAAGATGGTAAGGTTGTTCGTCCTGCTCTTGGTATTACTATGGGAGATTTAAGTAGTGCTAGCGAGTCTGTACGCTCTAATGTAGATGTTCCTGACAATATTACTAAGGGGGTAGTAGTTGGATCAGTTCAGTCAGATATGCCATCTGATGGTAAATTAGAAGAATATGATGTTATTACAGCTATTGATGATAAAGAAGTCGGTTCAGTTGCAGAACTCCAAGAAGAACTTTACAAACATGAAATTGGCGACACAGTCAAAATCACTTTCTACCGTGATGGTAATAAGAAAACTGAAAATATTAAATTATCAAAAACTAGTGAACTTGAATCTTAATGGCTGATAATTTCGTTATCAAAAGTATGCTATTACGAATATTTGTAAACCTATCAAAACGAGACTGGACTTTTTGTCCCAGTCTCATTTTTTAAGAGGAAAATTATGGCAGAAGAATTAAAACAAATAAGACTAAAAGATATCTCACCTAACCCTTTTCAACCTCGATTAACTTTTAAAGAAGAAGAGTTGGAAGAGTTAGCAAAATCTATCAAAGAAAATGGACTTATTCAACCTATTATTGTCCGAAAATCACAAGTATTTGGTTATGAACTCATTGCAGGTGAAAGACGTTTTAGAGCTAGTCAATTAGCGAATTTGAAAACCATCCCAGCTATCGTTAAAGATTTATCTGATAAAGATAGCCGCATTCAAGCCATTATTGAAAACTTACAACGTTCTGACCTCAATCCTATTGAAGAAGCACAGGCTTATCAAAAATTGATTGAAACCAGTCAGATGACCCACGAAGAAATTGCTCAATATATGGGAAAATCTCGTCCTTATATCACCAATTTTTTACGATTACTGAATTTATCCGAAAACATTCAAGCTGCTTTAGAAGATGGTAGTCTATCCTCAGGGCATGCCAGACTCCTATTAGGTTTAAGTGAGACAGAGCAAGAAAATTGGCTAGCCACCATTAAAGACCAAAAACTATCTGTTAGAGAATTAGAAAAGCTATTATCTCCTAAAAATAAACCTCAAACAACAAAAAAAACAAAAGACATTTTTAAAAAGAATCTTGAACAGGAATTAACACAATTTTTAGGAACTCCTGTCAGTATTTCAATGGCTAAAAACCAAACAGGAAAACTATCTATTCATTTTTCTTCTCAGGAAGATTTAAACAGAATTGTCAACAAGCTAAAATAGGATGTGAATTTTATCTACTTCAAAACCTATCTTTCCACATAAAAAATACTCAAATATCCTTAATTTATTGGGGAAAATATCAAATCCACAACTTGTGGAAAACTTTATTCAACAATGTGTATCTTTTTATTCACACCTGTGGAAAACTTTATTTTTTTATGTTAGAATACAGTATAATATAGATTTAGGAGAAAACTATGACAGAAAATGAACAGATTTTTTGGAATAGGGTGCTAGAATTAGCACAAGATCATCTTACACAAGCAACTTTTGAGTTTTTTGTTCTTGATGCTCAGCTAATAAAAGTTGAAAATAATATTGCCTTCATCTATATTGATAGGATGAAGGAGCTTTTTTGGGAGAAAAACCTCCAGCAAGTGATTATCACTGCTGGCTTTGAAATTTTTAATAGCCAAATTAACGCTCAATATGTTTTTGAAAGTGCTGAGATAAATAATGTGACTGCTAATAATAGCACTCAACAAATAAATAGTTTTGCGCAACAAAATCCAACTTCAAAAGAGCCATTACCTACTGTCCAATCCAATCTGAATCCAAAATATCAATTTGATAATTTTATTCAAGGAGATGAAAATAAATGGGCTAAAGCAGCTTCTATCGCTGTTGCTAATAGTCCAGGTACAACCTATAACCCTCTCTTTATTTGGGGAGGGCCTGGTCTTGGAAAAACCCACTTATTAAATGCTATCGGCAATACCGTATTAGAAAACAATCCAAATGCGCGTGTTCGTTATATTACGACTGAAAATTTCATTAATGAGTTTGTTACTCATATTCGACTGGAATCCATGGAAGAACTCAAAGAAAATTTTCGTAATTTAGACGTCTTATTGATTGATGATATTCAATCACTAGCTAAAAAAACCTTGGAGGGAACACAAGAGGAATTCTTTAACACCTTCAATGCTTTACATGCTAATAATAAGCAGATTGTCTTAACGAGTGATCGAACACCTGATCATCTTAACAATTTAGAAGAACGTCTGGTTACCAGATTTAAATGGGGCCTAACTGTTGATATCACACCACCAGATTATGAAACACGAATCGCCATCTTAACAAATAAGATTCTCGAGCAAGGTTATCCTTACACCTTCTCTCAGGATACAATCGAATATTTAGCTGGTCAATTTGATTCTAACGTTCGTGATCTTGAAGGAGCTCTTAAAGACATCAATTTAGTTGCAACCTTTAAACAGGCCAATGTTATCACTGTTGATCTAGCAGCTGAAGCTATCCGGGCTCGTAAGCAGGATGCTCCTGTTATTAATATTATCTCTATTGAAGAAATTCAAACACAGGTTGGCAAGTTTTACGGGGTAACAACTAAAGAAATCAAGTCAACTAAGCGTAATCAGGATATTGTTTTAGCAAGACAAGTGGCTATGTATCTAGCGCGTGAAATGACAGACAATAGTCTTCCTAAAATCGGTAAAGAATTCGGTGGTCGTGATCATTCTACAGTCCTCCATGCTTACAATAAAATTAAAAACATTATCGCTCAGGACGACAGCTTACGAATTGAAATTGAAACAATAAAAAATAAGATAAAATAAACTGTGGAAGACTGGCTGATTTTTGTCACGATTATCCACATGATATTTCACAGGACTTTTTCTTATTAAACCTAGCTTTCCTTACTTTTTCCACGTTATACACAAGGCCTACTACTACTACTAAACTAATATTTATTATATAAAGGAGTCCTTATGATTAATTTTTCTATCAATAAAAATTTTTTCCTACATGCTTTAAATGCTACTAAACGCGCTATCAGTAATAAAAATGCTATTCCAATTTTATCTAGCATAAAAATTGAAATTAGCAACTCAGGTATTACTTTAACTGGTTCTAATGGGCAAATCTCTATTGAAAATTTCATTGCTACCAATAATGAAAATGCAGGTCTCTTAGTAACAGAAACAGGCAGTATCTTATTGGAAGCCAACTTTTTCATCAATGTTGTTTCAAGTCTTCCTGATATTAGTCTTGACTTCAAAGAAATTGAACATCATCAGGTTTTATTAACTAGTGGAAAATCAGAAATCACTCTTAAGGGAAAAGATATTGAGCAATATCCTCGTTTACAAGAAGTTTCAACAAGTAATCCTTTAATTTTTGATACTAAATTATTAAAGACATTGATTTCAGAAACAGCTTTTGCAGCAAGTACACAAGAAAGCCGTCCTATTTTAACAGGAGTCCATCTTGTTCTTACTGACTACCAAAACTTCAAAGCTGTTGCTACAGATTCTCATCGTATGAGCCAGCGTCAAGTCAAATTAGATAATTCTAATTCTGGGGATAACTTTGATGTCGTTCTACCAAGTCGTTCTCTTCGTGAACTTTCAGCAGTTTTTACAGATGATATTGAGACAGTAGAAATTTTCCTTTCTAACAGTCAGGTTCTTTTTAGAAGTGAAAATCTAAGTTTTTACGCTCGTATGTTAGAAGGTGCTTACCCAGATACTGATCGTTTGTTGGTTAATGATTTTGAGACAGAAATTTTATTTGATACTAATAATCTCCGATCAGCTATGGAACGCGCTCATTTGATATCTAACGCTACTCAGAATGGGACAGTAAAATTAGAAATTATTAATCAAGCCGTTTCAGCTCATGTCAATTCACCAGAAGTTGGTAAGGTGAATGAAGAAATTGATACACTTGAAGCCAGTGGTAGTGATTTAACGATTAGCTTTAATCCAACTTATCTGATCGAAGCGCTGAAGGCCTTGAAGAGTAAAACTGTACGCATCAGATTTATTTCAGCGATACGACCATTTACTCTAACTCCAGGAGATGATAATGAAAACTTTATCCAACTGATTACTCCAGTTCGCACAAATTAAACAAATAATTTTTAAGGATAATTTAAGTGGTAGATATTATACTGTAGCTAATCCTAAATAAACTTTTCTTTTTCATAATCTCCTGAAAGAGTCCAACCTTGAGTTGGGCTCTTTCTTTTGCAGCGTCAGTATTAAAAATTTGTTTATAATAAACTCAGATATTAACAAGGAGGAATCTATGTACCAAGTTGGATCATTAGTGGAAATGAAAAAGCCTCATGCCTGCACAATTAAAGAAACCGGTAAAAAGGCTAATAAATGGGAAGTAGTGCGTGTCGGAGCGGACATAAAAATTCGCTGTACGAATTGTGAACATGTGGTTATGATGAGCCGTCATGATTTTGAGAGAAAATTTAAGAAAGTGTTGAATTAGAAAAGCTTGTTTAATGACAAGCTTTTTTGTTATAATAAATACGATTGAATAAATTTTACGGAGAAACAAATATGGCTTTAACAGCAGGTATTGTTGGTTTGCCCAACGTTGGTAAATCAACTCTTTTTAATGCAATTACAAAAGCAGGGGCAGAATCTGCCAATTATCCCTTTGCTACTATTGATCCAAATGTTGGTATGGTAGAGGTGCCTGATGAGCGTTTGACCAAATTAACAGAACTGATTACTCCTAAAAAAACAGTACCTACAACTTTTGAATTTACCGATATTGCTGGTATTGTAAAAGGAGCTTCAAAAGGTGAAGGTCTGGGGAATAAATTTTTAGCTAACATCCGTGAGGTTGATGCTATTGTCCATGTTGTACGTGCTTTTGATGATGAAAATGTTATGCGTGAACAAGGACGAGAAGATGATTTTGTAGATCCTGTTGCAGATATTGATACAATCAATTTAGAATTGATTGTAGCTGATCTTGAATCTGTTAATAAGCGTTATGTACGTGTGGAAAAAATTGCCCGTACACAAAAAGACAAGGATTCGGTAGCTGAACTTAAGGTGCTTGAAAAAATTAAACCAGTCCTTGAAGATGGAAAATCTGCTCGAACAATTTCCTTTACTGATGAAGAAGAAAAAGTAGTTAAACAGCTATTTTTATTGACAACCAAACCAGTTCTTTATGTTGCTAATGTGGATGAAGATAGGGTAGTCAATCCAGATGAAATTGATTACGTTAAGCAAATCCGTGATTTTGCAGCTACCGAAAATGCTGAGGTTGTTGTCATCTCAGCGCGTGTAGAAGAGGAGATTTCCGATTTAGATGAAGAAGATAAGAACCTCTTTTTAGAAGATCTTGGGTTGACAGAATCTGGTGTGAATAAGTTGACACGCGCAGCCTATCATTTACTTGGTCTAGGTACCTACTTTACAGCTGGTGAAAAAGAAGTTCGTGCTTGGACTTTCAAGCGTGGAATCAAGGCTCCACAGGCGGCTGGTATCATCCATTCGGACTTTGAAAAAGGTTTTATTCGTGCTGTTACTATGTCTTATGATGACTTAATTAAATACGGTTCTGAGAAATCTGTCAAAGAAGCTGGTCGCTTACGTGAAGAAGGAAAAGATTATGTTGTTCAAGATGGTGACATTATAGAATTCCGTTTCAACGTATAATTAACTTAAAATGACAAGAGAGGTTGGATAAGTCCTGCCTCATTTTGTATCGTTCACACCTCAATAACTTGTGTTAGGAAACAATTAAAGGATAAATAATGACGAAATTACTTATTGGATTAGGGAATCCAGGATCTAAATACCATGAAACAAAGCATAATGTTGGTTTTATGGCTATTGATAGCCTTGTAAAGGATCTTTCTCTCTCTTTTTCGGAGGAAAAGCACTTTAAGGCTTTGATCGCCTCTACTTTTTTGAATGGTGAGAAAATCTATTTTGTGAAGCCCATTACCTTTATGAACGAAAGTGGTCAGGCAGTCCACACCCTTTTAACTTACTATAATATTAAGATTGAAGATATGATAATCATTTATGATGATTTAGATATGGAAGTTGGTAAGATTCGCTTTCGCCAAAAAGGATCTGCTGGTGGTCATAATGGGATTAAAAGTATTATCAAACATATTGGGACTCAAGAATTTGACCGTATAAAAATTGGTATCGGCCGACCTAAATCAGGTATGACAGTAGTCAATCATGTTCTCAGTAAATTTGATGAGGAGAACCACCTAATCATTTTAAAGGCGATTGATAAAGTTAAGGATGCTATTAATTTTTATTTAGTGTCTGGGGATTTTGAACAGACGATGCGGAAATACAATGGATAATAATTTACTGAGTCTATTTGGACGAAATAAACAAATTCAAGAATGGCAAGATAAAACTGCTTTGCTAGGGCGCCAACTGATAATGGGATTGACAGGAACTAGTAAGAGTTTAGCTATCGCCTCGAATTTCTTAGCCAATAAAGGAAAACTTTTAATTATAACAGCAACGCAAAACGAAGCTGAAAATTTGACTAGTGACTTGATAAGCCTGCTAGGGGAAGATTTGGTTCATCAATTTTTTGCGGATGATATTATTGAAGCTGAGTTTGTCATTGCCTCTCAGGAAAAATCACTTTCTCGAGTTGAAACTTTAAACTTTCTTTTGGACGATACAGCCAGCGGTCTTGTGATTACCAGCTTATTAGGAAGCCGAATTCTTTTACCAAAACCACAAGACTATGCTGATTTTGTCTTGTATTTTGAATTGGGGAAAGATTATCAACTTGATGAGCTTGTTAAAAGTTTGTCAAATATCGGTTATAAAAAGACAAGTCAAGTTTTATCACCAGGAGAATTTAGTCGACGTGGTGATATTTTAGATATTTATGATGGCAAAACGGATCAAGCTTATCGTTTAGAATTCTTTGGAGATGAAATTGATGGTATCCGCATTTTCAATCCTGAAAATCAAAAGTCAATTGAAACAATTTCTTCTTTAACACTTAGTCCGGTAGAAGAATTTATCGTGACTGATACTAGTCGAGAAAAAGCATTAGCCCATTTAGAAATAGAAATTGCAAGAACCCAAGATAGTACCCTTAAAGCTTACTTAGAAGATATTTTTGCGACTATTTCAGATGGTTATCAACATCAAGATTATAAAAAATTTTTATCCTACTTTTACGACAGAACTTATACTTTATTAGACTATCTCCCTAAAAATACTCCAATCTTCTTTGAAGATTTCCAAAAGTTAATGGATCGCAATGCCAAGTTAGATCTAGAAATTGCAAATTATCTGACGGAAGGGTTACAACAGCAGAAGGCGGTTCCTAATCAGGTTTATTTTGCTAATATTTATAAAAGTTTGCGCCAGTATCAGCCAGCATCTTTCTTTTCTAATTTTCATAAGGGTTTAGGAAGTATTAGGTTTAATCAAATTTATAACTTTACCCAATATGCCATGCAGGAATTTTTTAATCAAATTCCACTTTTAGCTGATGAAATTAGTCGCTATCTTAAATCGGGTGCTACTATTATTCTACAAGCAGATTCTTCTTCTAAACTGGAAAAACTCCAAGAGCTACTGAGAGAGTATGGTTTAGATTTAGCCATTGTAGATGAAAATAGTTTAAAAGTAGGAAAAGCACAACTAGTGAAATCTAATCTCGGCAATGGCTTTTACCTAGCTGATGAAAAATTAGTCCTGATTACTGAAAAGGAAATTTTTCATAAGACCCCTAAAAGAAAAATTCGCCGTCAACATGCTAGTAATGCTGAGCGTCTGAAAGACTACAATGAATTGGAAAAAGGCGATTATGTTGTCCACAATGTGCATGGGATTGGTCGTTTTCTGGGAATTGAAACGATTGAAATTTCAGGTGTCCACAGGGATTATTTAACGGTTCAATATCAAAATTCTGATACCATCTCCATTCCGGTTGAACAAATCGATCTCCTGTCCAAATATATGGCTAGTGATGGCAAAGAACCTAAGATAAATAAATTAAATGATGGCCGTTTCCAAAGGACCAAACAAAAAGTTTCTAAACAAGTTGAGGATATTGCAGATGAATTGCTTAATCTTTATGCTGAACGCAGTCAACTCAAAGGCTTTGCCTTTTCACCTGATGATGATAATCAAAGAGAATTTGAAGAAGACTTTGCTTATGTTGAAACAGATGATCAACTGCGTTCAATTAAAGAAGTTAAGGCTGATATGGAATCTGATAAACCCATGGATCGCTTGTTAGTTGGAGATGTTGGTTTTGGTAAAACTGAGGTCGCTATGAGAGCTGCCTTTAAGGCGGTTAATGATAGCAAGCAGGTTGCTGTTTTAGTACCGACAACTGTTTTGGCTCAGCAGCATTATAATAATTTTAGAGAGCGTTTTGAAAATTATGCTGTGGAAATCGGTGTACTTAGTCGCTTTCAAACTAAAAAAGAACAGGAACAGACGCTTACTAGATTAAGTAAAGGCCAAATTGATATTATCATAGGAACCCATCGCCTGCTTTCAAATGATCTTGAATTTATGGATCTGGGTTTGATTGTTATTGATGAAGAACAACGCTTTGGCGTGAAACATAAGGAAAAACTCAAGGAATTAAAGAAAAAATCGGACGTTTTAACTTTAACAGCCACCCCTATTCCCCGGACTCTACACATATCCATGTTGGGAATTAGAGATTTATCTGTAATTGAAACTCCTCCGACCAATCGTTACCCGGTTCAAACTTATGTTTTGGAACATAATTCTAGCATCATCCGTGAAGCTATCATGCGAGAAATTGAACGAGGTGGACAAATTTTTTATGTTTATAATCGGGTAGAAGAGATTGAACAAAAAGTTTTTATGCTACAAGAATTGGTCCCCGAAGCTAGTATTGGCTTTATTCATGGTCAAATGAGTGAAGTTCAGTTAGAAAATACCCTCTTTGATTTTATAGAAGGAGCCTATGATGTTTTGGTAGCTACCACTATCATTGAAACAGGTGTTGATATTGCAAATGTTAATACTCTATTTGTTGAAAACGCTGATCATATCGGTCTGTCAACGCTCTATCAACTTCGTGGGCGTGTAGGTCGTAGTAATCGCATTGCCTATGCTTATCTTATGCATCAACCGAATAAGATCTTATCTGAAGTATCAGAGAAACGTTTGGAAGCTATTAAAGGATTTACCGAGTTAGGATCAGGTTTTAAAATTGCTATGCGTGATTTGTCTATTCGAGGAGCTGGTAATATTTTGGGAGCCTCTCAAAGTGGTTTTATTGATTCAGTGGGATTTGAATTGTATTCTCAGATGTTAGAAGAAGCTCTCCAGCATAAACAAGGACAAACAAAAGTACGTCAAAAGGGTAGTGCTGAAATTAATTTGCAAATTGATGCCTACCTCCCTGAAGATTATATTAAGGATGAGCGTCAGAAAATTGAATTTTATAAGCGTATACGAGAGATTGGATCACGTGAAGATTATGAAACTCTGCAAAGCGATATTGTTGACCGATTTGGAGATTATCCCGATCAGGTAGCTTATTTGATTGAAATTGGTCTTTTAAAATCCTATCTTGATAATGCTTTCGTTGAGATAGTTGAAAAGAAAAATCAACAGCTTACAGTCAGTTTTGAAAAAATTGCTCAAAATTTGTTCTTAACACAAGACTATTTTAAAGCTCTTTCAAAAACTAATTTAAAAGCTCGTATTAGTGAACATCAAGGAAAAATCGAAATTATTTTTGATGTTCGTCAGAAAAAAGACTATGAAATTTTGGAAGAATTGATAAAATTCAGTACCTCATTGACTGAAATTAAAAAAAGAACAGTGAAGAGATAGTTTTATTACAGATTTTAGAACGAGGCAGGGACAAAAGTCCTGCCTTTTTGTTTTGCTCTAGCTTTACCAGATTAACAAAGGATTGATTGGCAGTCCTTATTCCTTGCTGGGTAAGTGATAGCGGCCCCTGATCAACTGGTGCAGAAAAAAAGTCAGGATGATAAAATCGAAATTGCGATTTTATCACAATTTAGCGATTTTTTCTCAGACTCGTTACATTCTATTTGATAAATAGGTTTGAGGACTGTTATTTCTTTAAAAAAATGGTAGAATATGGAGGATTGTGGGGTAAATTATGCGATTAGATAAATATTTAAAAGTATCTCGACTTATTAAGCGTCGACCAGTAGCTAAAGAAGTGGCAGATAAGGGACGCATAAAAGTTAATGGTGTTTTGGCTAAGTCATCAACCGATTTGAAATTCAATGATGAGATAGAAATTCGCTTTGGCAATAAATTATTGACTGTCCGTGTGCTGGAAATGAAAGACAGCACCAAAAAAGAAGATGCAGAAAAAATGTATGAAATTCTCAGTGAAAAAAGGATAGAAGCCGATGAGCAACAAGGATAAGGTCGTTCAATTAAATAATGATTATATTAAGGAAAATAATCTCTACAAACGTTATGAGGAAGAGGAAACTCGTAAACGTCATCGTTTCATGGGTTGGACCTTAATTTTTGTTATTTTACTCTTTGTTTTGCCAACTTATAATTTGGTTTCAAGTTATCGAGACTTGCAAAGTAAAAAAGCCCAGATTGTAAAATTAAAAAAAGAGTATCAGACCACCAAAGAAGAAACTACCAAAGAGGAAACTTTAGCTAATCAGTTAAAAGATAATGGTTTTGTTGAAAAATATGCACGCGCTAAGTATCATTATTCTGATTCAGACGAAGTTACCTTTATCATTCCGGAGCTTGTTCCACAATAATTATGAAAAAGTTGATTGACACAATTGAAAAATTTTTAGCTCATTCTGAGGAAAAATTAGAAGAACTCAGTGAAAAAAATCAGTCATTAAAACAAAAGGAGGAAAACCATGAAGATTAAAATAAGCAATGGAAATACTATCTTCCTTGCCTTCTTGGTTTTATTTCCAATTTTTATGTCTCCTTTTATACTTGTTAAAGGAGATAGAAATTCTAATTCCAATGGGCAGATGTCACAAGCAGCTGCCAATAATTCTTATTTTGCGAAGATTCCATCTAACCCCAATGTTTATGATGAAGTTACTACTTATTCAGATCGTAATTTAACAAAGGCCTCAGATGAGATTAAGCCTGATTCTAAAATTTCTATCCAAAAAATAGAAACTAATGATAAAGGTATTCCTGTTTTTAAATTTACTAATGGTTTTTATGCTAAGGCTAGTCATAAACAATTCTATGATGATAAACAACTGAGTAGACAGAAACTCAGTAAGGCTAAAAATTATTGGACTTCTGAGAAAGTTACCGTTTTTGATCGCCCTTATGTTGTAGGGGTTAAACCTAAAAAATCAGCAGTGACAACCTATAGCAAAATTCAGGTAACTGAAAAAGCTACAACAAATCACGGAACCTATTTTTTGGTTAAAGGGCAGGGATGGATTGATGCTAAAACTTTATCAGATAAGGATGAACGAATTAATAAGGTCCAAAATATCTTAAACCAAAAGTATAATGATGCCGATAAATATAGTATCTATGTTAAACAACTAGATACAGAAAAGACAGCTGAAATCAACGGTGATAAAGTCATGTATTCAGCTAGTGTCAGCAAACTTCCTTTGCTCTACTATGTTCAAGAACAATTAGATGAAGGAAAAATCGAGACATCAAAAACTTTTACCTATGCATCGGCTGTTAATAATTTTAAAAGAGCTTATAAACCTGAAGGTAGTGGTGACATCAGTAAAACCTCCAATAATCAAAAGTATAGTGTTGGGGAGTTAGTCCAGGCTGTCGCTCAACATTCAGATAATGTAGCCACTAATATTTTAGGCTATTATGTAGCTAATCAGTATGATAGTAACTTTCAAAAGTCTATTAAAGATGCTATTGGTAGTAATTGGGATATGAAAGAACGTAAGGTCTCTGCTAAAACAGCTGGTTTAATGATGGAAGCTATTTATCAGCAAAATGGAGATATAACCAATTACCTTTCTTCAACTGAATTTGATAACCAACGGATTGCTAAGAATATTCCTGTAAAGGTAGCCCATAAAATTGGTGATGCTTATGATTATCGCCACGATGTGGCCATTGTTTATGCTGATTCACCTTTTATTATTTCTGTTTTTACAGAAAATGCTTCCTATGATGATATAACTGTTATTGCTGACGATGTTTATAAAATTTTAAAATAATGTATCAAAAAATTCTCAAAGAGGTTCAAAAGAATTCTTATTTTAAACCTCATCAAAATGTTTTAATAGCTGTATCAGGTGGAGTAGACTCAATGAATTTACTCTATTTTTTACATTGCTATCAAGAAGAGTTAAAAATAAAAATCGGTATTGCTCACGTTAATCACAGACAACGTCCTCAATCTGATGAGGAAGAGACTTATTTAAAAGAATGGGCAAAAAAACATAATGTTCCTATTTTTGTGAAACAATTTTCAGGAAATTTTTCAGAAAAAACTGCGCGTTATTTTAGATATGATTTCTTTAAAGATATCATGGCCAAAGAAGGTTATACAGCTTTAGTGACGGCTCATCATGCCGATGATCATGCGGAGACAATCTTTATGCGCTTGGTCCGTGGTAGTCGTCTAAAATATTTAAAGGGAATAAAAGCTATTCAGGCTTTTGGTCAGGGACAATTGATTCGTCCGTTTTTAACATTAAATAAAGCTGATTTACCAGATATTTTCCATTTTGAAGATGAAAGTAATAACAGTAATCAATATCTTCGTAATCGTATTCGTAATAATTATATCCCCAGCTTGTCAAAGGAAAATCCAAATTTTTCTAAATACCTAAGTGAGCTAGGTCAAGAAACAGAATTATTGTTGTCAGCTTTATCAGACTTGACTAGTGGGTTAGATATCACCCAGCTTAAAAATTTTATAAATCAAACGGAAGCAGTTCAATATTTTCTTTTACAAACTTACCTAGATAAGTTTCCAGAATTACATTTATCTAAGCCTCAATTTGATCAGTTACTTGTAAAATTAAGGTATCCAGATGAAGAGGATTGGTATCTTAAAGCAGGATACTATCTTCATAAAAATAAAACTAGATTTAGCATTGATAAAATCGGTCCCGAGACGGATAGCCAGTTTTCAACCAAAATACTAAAATATGGTGATATCGTTAATCTCAATAATAATAGTTTCGAGTTTGGCCAAACTGGGGATATCGAATTGGATAGTCAATCTCCTATTACCTTACGTCCTAGACAAGCAGGGGACCAAATAGATTTTGGTAATTTTCACAAGAAGCTTCGTCGATTATTTATTGATGAAAAAATTCCTGTTAAAGAGCGACAAAAGGCTATCATTGGTGAGCAAGATGGGGTGGTTATCTTTGTATTAGTTAGTGGGAACTTATATTTGAGAAAAGCTTCCCAATGTGTTACAATAAGAGCCAAATTGTGTGTAAGAAGTAAAGAAACTGGTGACTTATGACCCTGAATAACGATATTAAAAAAATACTGTATTCGGCTGAAGAGATTACTGCTAAAACCGAGGAACTCGGAAAACAACTGACGAAAGATTATGAAGGTAAAAACCCTCTTCTTGTTGGTGTTTTAAAAGGAGCAGTGCCTTTTATGGCGGAATTGATCAAGCACATCGATACTCATATTGAGATTGACTTCATGGTTGTTTCAAGTTATCACGGTGGTACTCAAAGCAGTGGTGAGGTTAAAATTCTAAAAGATGTTGACACCAATATTGAGGGACGAGATGTCATCTTTGTTGAAGATATTATTGATACAGGACGTACCTTGCTCTACTTAAGAGATATGTTTAAGTACCGTAAAGCTAATTCTGTAAGAATTGCAACCTTATTTGATAAGCTAGAGGGACGAGTCGTAGATATTGATGCAGATTATGTCTGCTATGATGTTCCAAATGAGTTTATTGTGGGATTTGGTTTGGATTATGCAGAAAAATACCGTAACCTTCCTTATGTTGGTGTACTTAAGGAAGAAATCTATACAGATTAGTAATTAGAAAGATTTCGTTAATACATGAATAATAATAAAAATAAAAATGGCCTAGTAAAAAATGCCTATATTTATCTTTTAGCGATTATTGTAGGAGTGACAGCCCTTAACTTCTATTTTGGAGGAAGTACTGATCAAACCCGAGAAGTTGGTTATTCTACTTTAGTTAAGGAAATAAAAAGTGGAGATGTTAAATCCGTTACCTATCAACCTAGTGGGAGTGTTGTTAAAGTAACGGGAAATTATGCTAAGGCGAAGAAGGTTGAATCAAATAATTCTAATTTCAATTTCTTCTCAACAGATAACACTACAAAAGCTACTAAATTCACCTCAGTCATCTTACCAAGTGACTCTTCTCTTCAAGAAATAGAGAATGCGGCTAAATCATCAGATACGAGTATAAAAGTTGTTCCAGAAAGTTCAAGTGGAGCTATTATGTCTTATGTGTTTAGCCTCTTTGTTCCTTTAGTTATTATGGGCCTCTTATTCTATTTCATGATGAGCCAAGGTGGTGGAGGCGGAGCTCGTGGAGCTATGAGTTTTGGCCGTAACAAGGCTAAATCGGCTAACCAAGGAGATATTAAAGTCCGTTTTTCTGATGTTGCTGGTGCTGAAGAAGAAAAACAAGAACTGGTTGAAGTTGTTGATTTTCTAAAAAATCCCAAAAAATACCGTGCTTTAGGTGCCCGCATTCCGACTGGTGTCTTACTTGAGGGCCCTCCAGGGACTGGTAAGACTCTTTTGGCTAAGGCTGTCGCTGGTGAAGCTGGAGTTCCTTTCTTTAGTATCTCAGGTTCTGATTTTGTTGAAATGTTTGTTGGTGTCGGGGCTAGTCGTGTACGCTCTCTTTTTGAAGATGCTAAAAAGGCTGAAAGAGCTTTGATTTTTATCGATGAAATTGATGCTGTTGGTCGTCGTCGTGGTGCCGGTATGGGTGGTGGAAACGACGAACGCGAACAAACCCTTAACCAACTATTGGTTGAAATGGACGGTTTTGAAGGGAATGAAAGTATCATTGTTATCGCTGCTACTAACCGTAGTGATGTCCTTGACCCAGCACTTTTACGTCCTGGACGGTTTGATCGTAAGGTCTTAGTTGGAAGTCCAGATGTTAAAGGACGTGAAGCGATTCTCAAGGTTCATTCTAAAAACAAACCGCTTAAGGATGATGTTGATCTTAAAGTTATAGCTCAACAAACTCCAGGTTTTGTTGGTGCCGATCTTGAAAATGTTCTAAATGAAGCTGCTTTGGTTGCTGCTCGTCGTAATAAAACGAAGATCGATGCAAGTGATATTGACGAAGCAGAAGATCGTGTCATTGCAGGTCCGGCTAAAAAAGATAAAAAGATTTCTGAAAGAGAACGTCAAATTGTTGCCTATCATGAAGCTGGACACACCATTGTTGGTTTAGTTCTCTCTAGTGCTCGTGATGTTCATAAAGTTACAATTGTACCGCGTGGGCGTGCAGGTGGCTATATGATATCCTTACCAAAAGAAGATCAATCTCTATCATCTAAGGATGAAATGAAAGAGCAGCTAGCAGGTCTGATGGGGGGTCGTGTTGCTGAGGAAATTATCTTCAACACTCAGACTTCAGGCGCTTCAAACGACTTTGAACAAGCAACAGCAATGGCGCGTGCCATGGTTACTGAATATGGTATGAGCGACAAATTAGGTCCTGTGCAGTATGAAGGTAATCATGCTATGAGTCCTGGTCAAATGGCTCCAGAAAAATCTTACTCAGGACAGACTGCTCTAATTATTGATGAAGAAGTTAGAGACCTTCTTAATGAAGCACGTAATAAAGCCGCTGATGTTATCAACGCTAATCGTGAAACCCATAAATTGATTGCTGAAGCTCTTCTTAAGTACGAAACGCTTGATGCTGCGCAGATTAAATCAATTTATGAAACAGGTAAAATGCCTGATGAAATTTCAAACGATTCAGAAGATAACCATGCACTTTCTTATGATGAAGTGAAAGAAAAAATGTCTGAGTCTGAAACTGAATTATCTGAGTCCGATTTTAATTCTGAAACCAATTAATTAAAAAGTCCGAAAGGACTTTTTTTAGACTTTATCTGATATGAGAATTACTAGTTAAAAGAATTTACTTTCATTTGGGTCTATGATAAACTTACAGTAGAAAATTCAGGGAGAAAAAAGTGAATATTTTTCGTAAAAAAGATCCAAGACAGACCAAAACGGAGATGGTACGTAATTTGCGTACTATTGATTTAGTTTTCTTAGGCCTAGGATCAATGGTAGGGACAGGTATTTTTACAATTACAGGTATTGGCGCTGCTGAATATGCAGGTCCATCCTTAATGATTTCCATTATTCTGGCTGCCATAGCAGTTGGTATTTCTGCACTTTTTTATGCAGAGTTTGCTTCCCGCCTACCAGCCAATGGTGGTGCCTATAGTTATGTTTATGCTACATTAGGAGAATTCCCAGCCTGGCTAGTTGGTTGGATGATCATCATGGAGTTTTTAACAGCAATATCAAGCGTAGCTTCAGGTTGGGGTTCTTATTTAAAAGGGCTATTAGCAAGTTTTGGAATCACTCTACCAAAGGCGCTCAGTGGAACTTTTGATCCTAACCAAGGTCACTATATTGACTTGCTGCCTGTTTTAGTTATGGTAGCTGTTACCGCTTTGGTTTTGCTGAATTCAAAATCTATTTTACGATTTAATAGTTTTTTAGTAATCTTAAAATTCTCAGCTTTGGCACTGTTTATTATCGCTGGTATCTTCTTTATCAATACAGATAATTGGACAAATTTTGCACCTTTTGGATTTATTCAACCTCATGGCGGTAAAGGAATATTGGCTGGTGCCTCTATTATGTTTTTTGCTTTCTTAGGATTTGAATCGCTTTCTATGACTGTAGATGAAGTGAAAGAACCGCAGAAAACAGTTCCACGTGGCATAATTTTATCCTTGATTGTAGTTACAATTCTCTATATATTGGTGACTCTTGTTTTAACCGGAATGGTACATTATACAAAACTTGGTGTGGATGATGCAGTAGCATTCGCTTTACGTCATGTTGGCTTAGCGTGGGCAGCCAACTATGTGTCAACGGTTGCTATTTTAACTTTGATAACTGTCTGTATTTCAATGACCTTTGCCTTATCACGGACAGTTTATAGTATTAGTCGAGATGGACTGTTACCAAAAGAGCTGAGTGCTATTTCTGAAAAGACAAAAACACCCAATAGTGCTACCTTCCTAGTAGGTATATTTGCGATTGTCTTTACAGGGATTATACCACTTGCAAGTCTAGCAGAATTTGTAAATATCTGTACTTTAGCCTATTTAATTGTTTTAGCTATTGCTCTTATAAAATTACGTAAAGACAAAGCAAGTTCTGAGGAAGATCAATTTAAAACTCCTTTGGTACCAATTCTACCTATCATATCAATTATTATTAGTTTATTTTTGATGAGTCAATTCAAGATGATTACCTGGATAGCGTTTGGTATTGCTCTGTTATTAGGAATTTTAATCTACTATCTATACGGTTATAAAAATTCCATCATAAAAGATAATTAAAAAAGCATAAGAATTAGTACCTAAATTTACTTAGGTGCTTTTTATTTTTGGGAAGTAATTACTAGAGAATAAAAGTATTAAAATAATGATAAATCTATTGACAAGGCTTTCTGAGTTTGATAGAATAAATAAGCTGTCTTCTGGAGGAGACAGTAGAAAAGACCTT
>NZ_JBHSAC010000057.1:0-3702 GCF_042649885.1 Streptococcus dentapri
GTGGTCCAGCATATCGAGCAGGTAGCCAAAGACAGACAGATCACCCAGCTGGCCCAGCCTTGGCTGCCGCCATTGGAGGAGCGGATTTATCTCTCTGAAATTTCTCTTACTGAGAGAGACTGGGATTTACCAGCTAATTACAAGGTAACATATGGAACCATTGATATTCCAAGTGAGCAAAAACAAATACCCGCAACCTATGATTTTGAGGAACAGGGACATTTGATCCTATTCTCTGGCCCAGCAATGGGAAAGACCACTTTCCTACAGACGGTTGTCATGGACCTTGTGCGGCGTAACAGTCCCGAAGATCTCCATATCTACCTTTTAGACTTTGGGACGAATGGGTTTATTGCCCCTGTTGAAATTGCCACATTCGGCAGATATTATTTACACAGACCATATTTCAAAAATGCAGAAATTCATTGAGCGAATGAATCAGGAAATCAAACGGCGGAAGTCTCTTTTTGCTAGAGAATTAGTTTCCACTCTTTCTGCTTACGAATATGAAACAAAAGACCATTTGCCAAGGATTTTTGTGGTTATTGATAACTACGAGGGCATTAGAGAAACAGCGGCATCGGACCTATTCTCGCATTTCTTAACCAATCTTGCCCGTGAGGGAGCCAGTCTTGGTTTATTTGTACTCATGACAACTGGGCGTTCGTCCAGTGTTCAAAATGCTATCCTTGCTAGCATAAAAAGTCGTTTAGCTCTAAAAATGACAGATGACAGTGAGACTAAAGGTCTTATTGGTAAACATCAGTTGGTTATGGAAGATATCCCCGGTCGAGGACTTGTTAAGGTGAATCATCCTGAAATCATGCAGGTGGCTCTGCCGGTTTCTGGTGAAGATGATATGGCTGTCTTGAATAACTTACGTGATGAAGTTGCTAATCTAGATGACTATTGGAGCGGCGAACGCCCAGAAGCTGTTCCAATTGTCCCAGAAGTACTGAGGGTTTCGGACTTTATTAGTCGGAACCAGACCAAGACGATCCTTCAAGCAGGAGGGTTGCCACTTGGTCTTGAGTATGAAGATGTCTCAACCGTTTCGATACAGAAAGGCCAAATCCATCACCTTCATATTCTTTGGGAGAAACAAACGGTACGACGTCGAATTTTTGAGCATCTCTATCAAATGGTTAAGGCAAGACCAAGCCGAGATGAGCTGATCTGTTTTGACACGGCTGACGTCTTTGATGTTGCAGTAGATGACTATGATTGGCAAGCCTACCATCATCATAATGAGATCGAGTCCTTTAGACAAGCTTTTAATAACTTGAAGGATACCATTATTAAGGATCGTCACACTAACTATTATCAAGATAGGTTTGTGTTCATTACAGATTTAGCTCAATTGCTATCGATTACCCATCTAGATGACAACGACTTTGCCCTCATGTATGAAGAGGGTATTAGGGTTGGTGTTCACTTGATCTATGCGACCAACCTGTCATTTGTCAACCGTTCAAGCGTCATAAAAAATTATCTTGAACAACAAGCTGGGGATGCCCTCATTGCCATGAAGATGGGCTCACAGAGCTTCTATAAGAAATCTAACAGTCGATCTGAAAGCTTTATGGACAGCAATCAAGTATACTACCACCATCAGGATGAACAGACCCTGATTAAGATCACCAGATAAGGAGCTAGCTATGAATAAAGACAAAAAAGAAGCGTCGTCAAAACAAATTGTCTTCGACGCATTGACGAAGGATAATCAGGCCTATCTCTTAGACCTTGGAGTACAGCGCCAAAAATCTCACTGGGAAAGTATTGGCTTTGGGTTGGTAGTCGTCTTATCCATTACTTTGATGATTGTGATGGAAACCAATCACGTTTCAAGTGTCTATAGTAATAAGTATATGATGTTTAGTACCCCCATTTTATTTGCTTATTTAGGATTTAGAATAGCCCCTAAAGCTAGATTATTTAGTCAGGCCGATAAAACCTATCCGGGGTGGCGTCAAGCGGTGAAAGGAAGAGTTCATCTGAAGACAGGTGATCAGCTGGTTGCCTTCATGATTACAGTAATCTTGGCCGGTTTTGTATTTGCAGTGTTTTCTAGCTACTATCGTCCCAATACAAAGATGGATCCTGAAAAACAATACAAGCAATATCAGCCAAGCCATGATATCCCTAAAGGAAGTCAACAGCTTAATGAATGATTAACGCAAACTTTAAAGGCCGTCATAAAAAACGCCTCTTTAACAATCATCCAAACGTGATATGACAAAAAATAAGAAGCGTTTTCTTACCCATTTAGTTAGGCAATGATAATTCAAGATATTCTGATACAGCACCAAAGCTTATTCAGTATAATTATAAACAAAAAGCAATGCCCCTAAATTAAGCGGTATGGGAGATAAGGTGATTAACTCTTCTATTGGTTCACAATGGAAATACCACATTGATGTAGTTGACGAATAGATTCGAGCTATGGCTTCTAAGATGACCTCATAGCAATTGAAAAATACTTATTTAAATGTTAAATGAACTTATTAGAGAGACAGATGATTAAAGATTTTCATAAGGTGGCAGATATGCCTCAAGACATTATTGATAAATATCAAGATCAATTCCGGCAGAGTTGCTTCAAATCTAGCAAGAAGACGGTCTAGGAACTTTTCTTGATGGATATCTCAAAGTCATCAATCCAGAGGATTATACTGAATTAGTTCAAAACACTTACTTCAGAGGGGATGTTTCTATTCCAATTTTTGTGATGGCCTTTGGAGATGTGATTACTTTAGAGGAGCAGGAATATATTGGTATTATTCGATATAAAGATGGAGCTTTTAGCATTGTTTGTAAAGGGTTAGATTTATTTTTACAGTTTATTGATAATCACTATATAACAAAACACTTTGACCTCTCTTTTTACCATGAAGCTGTTGAGAAGCATGGTCAATTGGATTATAACCAATGCTTCGGTTTCGTCCCTTTGCTTGCTTTAGGTGGTTCTAAAGATATTGATCATTTAGACAAAGTAAAAATTATTGAACATATTTTACTAATCACGCAACTGGCTGGTAATATCGGTATGTGACTTTAGGTCCGTCATGCTCCGTAAGGTGCGTGACAAATAAACCACCCGCTATGCGGGTGCGCGATAAAGGTTATACCAAAAAACTCCAAACACGATACAATAAAGGTGTTCAAGCCTATTGTAAAGTGAAAGGAGAAAAATATGTCGCAAAAGGCACATAGTTTATCACACACAAAGTGGTTATGTTTTACCACATTTGTCTTCACACCTAAGTATAGACGAAAAATTGTCTATAATCAATATCGAAGTAGTTTGGGAGAAATATTCCGACGATTGTGCAGCTATAAAGCTATAAAAGTGTTGAAATATCGAAGATCATCTGATGCCAGACCATGTTCATATGTTAGTTAGTATTCCACCAAGATTAAGTGTATCAAGTTTCATGGGCTATTTAAAAGGTAAGAGTGCTCTTATGATGTTTGATAAGCACGCTAATCTCAAATATAAATTTTGGAATCGCCATTTCTGGGCAGAAGGCTGCTATGTCAGTACGGTAGGTCTTAATGAAGGCATAATTAAGAAATATATACAAGAGCAGGAAAAACATGATATAGCACTCGATAATTGAGTGTGAAAGACTGAAAAGGCAACAGTTTTCTGTACAAAATTTATAAAGTGTTTTTGTTAAACGATTGCTCTTTTAGTCATGG
>NZ_JBHSAC010000058.1:0-10164 GCF_042649885.1 Streptococcus dentapri
GCAGCCACCAGCATAGCTGGTGGTTTTATTGTTTTTCTCTACGAGAAAAACTGGCTCGAAGCCATAATAAAGAGCGACTTCTTTCAAAGTCGCTCTTTGGGAATTATGACGAGATCTTAGTCAATATCTGATCCATTTGAAGCAATGACTTTTTTGTACCAGTCAAAGGATTTCTTCTTGGTGCGCTTAAGGGTTCCTTTGCCTTGGTTATCGCGGTCAACATAGATAAAACCGTAACGTTTCTTCATTTCACCTGTACCAGCTGATACAAGATCGATACAACCCCAAGTCGTATAACCTAGCAGTTCAACACCATCTTCATTGATAGCAGCATTCATGGTCTTGATATGCTCTCGCAAATAATCGATTCGGTAGTCGTCTTCAACATAACCATTTTCATCTGGAGTATCAACAGCCCCTAGACCGTTTTCAACAATAAACATAGGTTTTTGGTAACGGTCCCAGATAGCATTGAGCGTAATCCTCAGACCTAATGGATCAATCTGCCACCCCCATTCTGAAGCTTTGAGATAAGGGTTTTTGAGCGAAGCAAAGATATTACCAGCTGTTTTTTCGGTCAATTCTGGATCAGCTGAAGCCACACGACTTGAATAATAAGAGAAGGATACAAAGTCAACGGTATGTTCTTTTAGCAATTCCAAATCTTCCTGTGTCATTTCAATATTTAAGCCAAGTTTTTCAAATTTCTTCTTAGCATAGTTAGGATATTCACCACGCGCCTGAACATCGATAAAGAAATAGTTTTCACGATCTTCTTCCATGGCTTGCCAATAATCTACTGGATTAGGAGTATTAGGATAGTATTGACCAGCTGCTAGCATACATCCAACTTTGTTTTCAGGATCAACCTCATGGGCAATCTTGGTCGCAAGAGCTGAGGCCACTAGTTCGTGATGAGCTGCTCGATATTTGACCTCTTCTTCATTTTCACCAGTTTCAAAGTAAAGTCCTGCTCCCATAAATGGTGCATGAAGAATCATATTGATTTCATTGAAAGTTAACCAATATTTCACTAAACCTTTATAACGATTGAAAATGACATGACAGAGCCGCTCATAAAAGTCAATCATCTTACGGTTACGCCAACCACCGTAATGTTCAATCAGGTATATGGGACAATCAAAATGGGTGATGGTTACCAAGGGTTCAATGCCGTATTTACGGCACTCTTTAAAGACATCCTCATAAAAGGCCAAGCCCGCTTCATTAGTTTCTAGTTCATCACCTTTGGGAAAAATCCGGCTCCAGGCAATAGACATTCGAAAGGTCTTAAAGCCCATTTCGGCAAAGAGGGCGATATCTTCCTTATAATGATGGTAAAAATCAATTGACTCCTTAGCTGGATAAAAATAGCCTTCTTCAAAATCAAACATCTTCTTTTTCCCAGCAATAATCGGAAAGCGGTCTTCTCCAATTGGAACCACATCTACATTAGCCAGACCGCGACCATCTGCATTATAGGCTCCTTCGCATTGGTTAGCAGCCGTTGCGCCACCCCAGAGAAAGCCATTCGGAAATTTTTTATAATCACTCATTAGCAACACCTCTTTTTATTTCTTTATTTACTAGTATAAGCCCCAAAAGAAAAAAATCCTATCCTATGATAAGATTTTTTGATACTATCTAACGATTTTTAAAAATTGAGCGAATTATCTACTAAATCGCATCCCATAAAGTTCAAAACTGTGATGAGACTGCGGATTTTAGGCTCGCATCTCTCAAAACTTCCCCAAAAGGATATGCCGTAAATTGAAGGGCAAAATCATCCAGACAATCATATCCTGTTGTTTATTTAAAATCTACCAGAACACCTCCAAAGACTTTTTTCTCTTATTATATCTGTAGCATGACTATTAAAATATTAGCATTAGAGCGATAAGCTGACCTATTGCTGCATAGCCTCAATTCCTGCTTGAGTCATAGGAGAATTCTTGTTTCATTAAAATTTTGAATAAACCAGTCAACTATTGCAACTCTTGTTTGAGGTCATCTAGATAGATTCTGTCTCCCTCTAACTTAACCTCCAGTTTACTCTAAAGGTTATAGTCATTACAGTCTAAAAGGAGAGTTTTTACATAATGAAAAGTTCAAACCCAATATGTTTGTATTATTTTTGTAACATAATTTTGATATAACAATAGTATAAATTTTAAATTTCTATATCACTCAAATTAAAACAGATTAAGTACTGTTAAGGAGGGGAAGATGAGTAAAGAAGCGGTTATTGAATTTAAAGATGTCAATAAAGTTTATGGCGAAAATATTGCTGTTGAACATATTAATTTAAAAATCATGGAAGGCGAATTTGTTTGTTTAATTGGCACCAGTGGTTCTGGTAAAACAACTATTCTGCGGATGATTAATCGCATGTTAAAACCGAGCAATGGACAAATTTTTATCAAGGAAGAAGAAATTTCTGAACTCAATCCTGTTCAACTGAGACGTAAAACTGGCTATGTTATTCAAAATATTGGTCTCATGCCCCATATGACTATTTATGAAAATATTACACTTGTCCCTAGACTGTTAAAGTGGCCAGAAGAAAGGAAAAAAGCTAAGGCTAAAGAACTTATAAAGCTCGTTGAATTGCCTGAGGACTTTTTGGATCGTTATCCTTATGAATTATCAGGGGGGCAACAACAACGTATCGGTGTTGTCAGAGCCTTGGCTGCTGATCAAGACATTATTTTGATGGATGAACCCTTTGGCGCCTTAGATCCTATCACTCGTGAAGGGCTTCAAGATTTGGTGAAGTCCTTGCAGGAAAAAACAGGAAAAACCATTATATTGGTCACACATGACATGGATGAAGCTTTAAAATTAGCTACTAAAATTGTTGTCATGGATGAAGGGCATATGGTTCAACAGGCCAGTCCTACTGAATTATTACGCCAACCTGCAACACCATTTGTTCAAAAAATGATTGGTGAGGAGCGTCTGATTCAGGCACGCGCTGATGTGACTCCTGTAAAAACTATTATGTTAAAAAACCATGTTTCCATTACACCTGATAGATCTCTAAATGATGCTATTTCCTTGATGCGACAAAAACGCGTTGACTCTCTCTTGGTGACAGATAAAGATAACAAACTACTTGGTATTATTGATATTGACTCCCTAAATAATAACTACAGAAAACATCTTGTCGTCGCTGACATCTTAAACGAAATCACTTTTTACTTAGAAGAAGACCAACTTCTGCGCGATACAGCTCACCGTATCTTGAAACGCGGTCTCAAATACGTCCCAGTCGTTGATGCAGAGGGGCACTTAAAAGGAATCGTAACGCGGTCATCTCTAGTTGATATGCTTTATGATATTATCTGGGGCAGCCAAGATATGGAGGAAACATTATGAGCGAATTTCTAGCACAATATGGCAATGAGTTGCTCATTAAAACATGGGAGCAAATTTATATTTCTGCAGTGGCCCTATTTTTAGGAATTATCGTCGCGGTTCCACTGGGAGTCGCACTAACAAGGTTTCCTAAATTAGCCAAATTCTTCATTGGCCTAGCCAGTATCTTACAAACCATCCCAAGCTTAGCTTTACTGGCTATAATGATCCCCTTCTTTGGTATCGGAAGAACCCCTGCTATCATTGCCTTATTTGTTTATTCTCTTTTACCAATCATGAGAAATACCTATATTGGAATGAACAATATAGATCCCATATTAAAAGATAGTGCCAAGGGAATGGGCATGAAGCCAATTCAATCCATTTTCTTAGTAGAACTTCCTCTGGCAGTGCCTGTTATTATGACTGGGATTAGATTATCAGCTGTCTATGTGATTGCCTGGGCAACTTTGGCCTCTTATATTGGTGCAGGGGGACTGGGAGATTTAATTTTCAGCGGCCTAAGTTTGTTTCAGCCTTCTCTTATTATTGGTGGAACAATTCCTGTTATTCTTCTATCTCTCATCGTTGATTATCTTCTGGGACATCTTGAAACCTATTTAACGCCACGGCAAAAGAGGAGTTTGTAAGATGAAAAAATTAACTTACGTTTTAATCATCATTTTGATGCTACCTGCACTTGTACTCACAAGCTATCATTTTAAGAATGCTAAAAATAAGACTTCCGGCAATATTAAAATCGCAGCAGTGAGTACAACAGAGTCTAATATCATGGCCAACATGATTAGTGAATTAATTAGTCATGAATTGGGCTATAAAACAACCTTAATATCCAATCTTGGCTCAACAAACGTTGTGCACCAAGCTCTTATGCGAAAAGATGCAGACATTGCAGCTAGTCGCTATACAGGCACTGATTTGACGGGAACACTCGGTTTACCTGCTGAAAAAGACTCTACTAAAGCAGCTAAACTTGTGAAAAAAGCTTTTAGCAAACGTTTTGATCAGACTTGGTTCCCAAGTTATGGATTTGCTGACACCTATGCCTTTATGGTTACCAGTAAATTTGCTCAAGAAAACAATCTAAAATCAATTTCTGATTTACAAAAAGTCTCAACAACCGCTAAAGCTGGGGTCGACAGCACTTGGATGAAACGTGTTGGGGATGGTTACAAAGATTTCAATCATGCCTATGGTTTTTCATTTACTCATATTTATCCCATGCAGATTGGTCTCGTCTACGATGCTGTTGAAAATAACAAGATGCAAGTCGTTTTAGGTTATTCTACAGATGGTCGTATTCAGAGTTATAATCTGACCATACTAGAAGATAATAAGCATTTCTTTCCACCTTACGATGCCTCAATGGTAGTTAACAATAGCATCTTAAGAAAATATCCTAAATTAAAATCTTTGCTGCACCGTTTGGATGGCAAAATTGACCTTGAGACAATGCAAAAATTGAACTACCAAGTTGATGATCAATTACTTGAACCATCAGTAGTTGCTCATCAATTTCTGAAAAAACACAATTATTTCCGAGGAGGTGATGACTAATGAGTCATATGAATATGGCGCAGCAATTAGTTTATTATTTCAATCACAATAGCAGCTATGTCTTATCACAATTTTGGCGACACTTTTTAATATCAATTTATGGTGTACTTTTGGCCGCTCTCATTGGTATTCCAATGGGGATATTGATTGCTAAAAAAGGAAAACTAAAAGGGGTGGTTATAGGGACTGCTAATGTCATTCAAACGATTCCTTCTCTAGCTATGATTTCTATTATCATGCTCGGTCTCGGTTTAGGTACTAAGACAGTTATTGCAACAGTGTTCTTATATTCTTTGCTCCCTATCATCGGCAACACTTATACTGGTATTAAAAGTGTTGATACTGATCTGGTTGATGCAGCTAAAGGTATGGGTATGACTAACAAGCAGCGATTACTGATGGTTGAGCTACCTCTGTCTTTATCCGTTATTATGGCAGGTATTCGCAATGCCTTGGTTGTTGCTGTAGGGATAACAGCAATTGGTGCTTTTGTAGGGGGTGGCGGCTTAGGAGATATCATTATCCGTGGAACCAATGCCACTAACGGTGGTGCTATTATTCTAGCCGGTTCTATACCAACTGCCTTTATGGCTGTGATTTCTGACTTAATTTTAGGAGTTATTCAACGCCATCTAGAACCTAAAGGTATTTCAACTAATCAATAGATAGCAAAAAAGTCTTAGAGTAGGGACAAACTGCAGATTTACTTTTTATCTTTATCTGCAAGCGAAATAATTCCTAAACGAGACTTAACTTCAAACATCAGTTTGAGATCTTCTGTCCCTAAAAGGGCAGAAGATTTTATTTTTGGAATAAAAAGAACCCCATTACTGTTGTTTTCTTGGGGGTGAGTAACTGTAAACTTGACACGCACCTGTGTATCCTCATCGCCATGCACCACATAGTGATTTTCAACCTTACATCAATGAACATGATGGGGGCAAATCCGCCGGCCTTCAAAGTTTCAAAAATTTATCTCCTTGAGCTTCTTATAGCAGGTATAATGCTTGCAGTAGTAACCAATTCTAAGGTATGATATTGAAAAATACACTTATTTAGCCTCGTCAATACCTTGTTGAGTTGGTGGTGAGTCTGACCCCAGAAGACGATGCTGTTGCACATTAAAGAGAGTTGCCATGTCACATCAAACAAAACTCTTATTGCCGCTCTTCTTTATTTTTTCTACTAGGTCTCTTGAAAAGAATGAAGATATTCTTTTTGTTCTAATTACTGTAATTCTCGTTAGCAGACCTTAGTTCACTTTTTCTTATAAACGTAGGTTCCCTGAACGGGATTATAGACATAGTGCATCTCAAATCTCCCCTTTTCAAAAGTAAATTTGAGAATGGCACAGTTACTCATTCCATGAATAGCCGGAGCTTTTTCCAGCACTCCTCGAAAGAATTGCGAGATGGCTGCGCCGTGACTGACTACCAGTATTTGGATACCGTCTTCTATATTTTCCATCAATTCTGTCAGAGTATCAACCATGCGTTGACGAACAGCCATGCTATCTTCACCGCCATAAAAAACAAAAGCATCGCGATAACCAGTCCCATCCTTATACAAAGGAGGATTCAGGTATTCGGGCTGGGCTTCCATGGCTCCGAAATCCATTTCCTTGAGACCTTTCAACCTAGTGATATCAGTACGGTCACTGACGATTTGGGCGGTATCACCAGCCCGTTCCTGAGTTGAAGCGTAGACAGCATCAAAGCTAAGTCCCTCGTCCTCAAAGTATTTCTTAGCTAGCTCAGCCTGCTCAATCCCTAATTCCGTCAAAGGTGAATCAGATGCCCCTTGAATCCGTTTTTGCTGATTAAATCGCGTTTGCCCATGACGCATAAGGTAGAGTGTCTTCATAAATTCACCTCTTTCTTAGCTAAAGGATCAATGACCTTGGTTAGTAGTAAGCTACCATTTTCATAGAGATATTCACAAATATTACAGTTCCCAAAGGACACTCCTTCTGGGAAAGGGAGATCCAAGTATAGAATTAAGCCCCAGAGAGCTGCTCCGTGGCTAACCATAAGAATTTGATCTGCACTGTCATTTTGAGCAATGGTTATTACAGCATTATAGACGCGTTTACCAACCTGAATGATATCTTCGCCACCATAAGGAACAAGCAAATCTTCAAAAGAACGGGCTCCTGGACGAAATTGAGGCAAAAGCTGCTCTGGTTGGGCTTCAAAATTTCCAAAATTCATCTCCTTGAGCCCCTTGACTTGAATAATTTGATCATGTTCGGCAAGGATATGAGCAGTATCGACAGCTCTTTCCTGACTCGAGGAGTAAACCCTACTGCGATCAACGTCATTCACTTTAAACCAGTCACGTGCCTGCTTGGTTTGTTTAATCCCTAACTCTGTGAGCGGAGAATCACACCAGCCCTACACACGCTTTTGCGTATTGAATAAAGTCTCGCCATGTCTGAGTAAATACAACTTTTTAGACATCCTGTCTCCTTTATAACAAAGAGAATGTTTGAACTAAGATTGTTCAACCTTTCTTTGTATCTAATCATTCAAAATATTTGCAGCATTAGAAGCGATCAACTCTTTCTAAATCTTTGCGAGAGCAAATGGTAAAATCAATCTGCCAACTCCAATAAGAATCGGGTTTGCTAAGCATAAATCCCCAACTGTCGCCCCTTCCTTTCTGCTTATTTATATTATAAGATCAATAACTACCTATTTCCTATAAAATCCTATTAGATTAAGATACTATGCTACGATGTCAATAGACTTGCAATACTTTAAAAAACTAATCACTAATGAAAATAATAATGGTTCAAGCACATCACAGCCCAAGAATGGGAGCATTTACGATAAATTTTGTAAATAATTCTCAATGACTTCTAAGACACCATCCTCATTATTTGAGGGTGCAGGCTGGCCATAGTTCTTGATGGGTGCTGGAGCATTATCCATCACATAAGAAGCCGAAGCTAATTTAAGCATCTCGATATCGTTACCTCCATCACCAAAAGCCATCAGATTTTCAGGAGTAAGCTTCCAATAGTCTAATAAATAACTAAGCCCCCAGCCCTTGTGCATACCGGTCGTAATGACATCAATACAGCCAAACCCACTGCTGGTCCCTGTCAACTGATCTTGAGCAAATATCTCAGCAATCTTATCCATGACCTCCTGTGTCTGTTCTTCCTTAACCAAGAGGGTGATTTTAAAAATATGATCAGCTGGTAGGAGACTGTAAGAATCTAAAAAGGTCAATTTAGGTAGGTACTGTCGTAGGATAGCGACCTTCTCTGGATCAGCTGACTTCAGCATATAGGATGAGACTTTCCCTGCTAGGGTAATCAAAGCCTGCGGGTAAGACTGCTGAATATAGTCAATGAGGTCGAGGGCGGTTTGGCGCTCGATGAATTGCTCAATAATCGTCTCGCTCTTATCAACAATATGAGAACCATTCTCTGCTACATAAGTTAAACGCGAATCAAATTCTGGAAAGTTCAAACGTAATTGGCGGTATTGGTTGCCACTAGCTATAACAAATTTGATATCTCTGCGCTCTAATTCCTCTAATAATTTTACAAAACGTTCATAATCATAGGTTTTATCATCTCGCAAAAACGTTCCGTCCATATCTGTTGCAATCATTTTTATCATAGTTTCTACCTCTGCTAATATAAGCATAACACGATACAGATCAGAAAAACCAATACTATCAAGGCGTAAAATAATAGTATCCTATGATATTAACTGGGAAAACCTACAGACTAAAAGAACCTACACATGACAGATTCCTTTAAATTATCCTTATATAAACAACAAGATACTTCCGCAGAACAAGCCGATGACATAACCGACTAAAACATCCTTAGGATAATGAATCCCACCTAAAATACGACAGAGACCTAAAATACCAGATAGGATAAGCAAGATAAGACCTAAGTAAGTATTGATTTCCAAGGCACACATGCTAATGATAACAGCGGAAAACACATGACGGCTGGGCATTGACTGCCCTTTGGTATCTTTGAAGATAAGAGGCTCAATTTCCCAAATTTCATAAGGGCGAGGCTGATTGAGCCAGTAGCGGCAAAGGCTGAGCACAACAAAACACAAGGCCGGTATGATACTATCAGCCCAAAATTGTTGGAAGCGGCCAAATACTAGCAAATAAAGGAGCAAAACAGGATAGATGAAATGCATGGTTTTAGTCAGCCAACGATTCAAAGCTTTTAGCAAAAAAATCATCCAAGGCCGAGTGCGTAGACCTGCTGTTAATCTTTGGTAAAAGGCTGCATAGTCTTTCATAACTTTCTTACTCCTTTCTTTCAATCGTTTTAATCACTACATTGGGCGCCTTAAATCAGTCTTTTCTCAATAATTCTGGCAAGTAGACATATTTTGCTGAGCATCTGTCAAACCGATTCGCATCTGATTCTCCTATAATCTTACGCTTATTATACCAAAAATAACTAATCCCTTCTCTTTGTTACAGATACAGTTTAAGAGCCCTTGCTAGCTGTTCATAACCTTCCTGAGTCAAATGAAGGCCCTCCTGAGTATATGGCTCTGCCAACTGTCCCAAATTATCTAAGAGGGCACCGTAGACATTGATAAACTCAATCCCAACTAGATTTTCCAATCGGTGATTGAGTGCTCTGATAGTATTGTTTCGCCGAATTTTAACCTTGGCTTGATAGTCTGGCGATTCATTGACCGGTAGAATGGATATAAGTGAGATCGAACTGCCATAGGCATGGATTCTCAGCTCATTGATAATTTTCTCAATATGGCCAATGATTTCATCTAAGGCGTATCCCATACCGATATCATTAGTACCAATAAGTAGAAAAATTTTATTAGGATTTTGCTGGCCTAACACCTCTTGAACGTGCTCCGAGAGCCAGTTGGCAGAAATACCAGCAATCCCATGATTGACCAAATTTAAGTTCTGCCCTAAAAACTTTTTAAGCGGGAAAAACTCAATGATAGAATCTCCTATAAATAGGAGTGCTTGCTCTTTAGGGGAATTCTGTTGAAACTGCTGGCACTTTTCCTGCTGATGCTGACTAATTTTTAAATCATTCTTGGGTTCTACACTTCTTTTCATACCTTTTAGTTTAACAAAATTTTTAATAAAAACCAGATGATTTGGCTATTTTGTTACATAAAAAAGAAGGTTAAGGCACTGCCCCCCTAACATGAGACAGAAGAAAAACACTCCTGTTGAAATCTAGTAAACTAGAAACAGGAG
>NZ_JBHSAC010000059.1:0-38313 GCF_042649885.1 Streptococcus dentapri
GCAGCCACCAGCATAGCTGGTGGTTTTATTGTTTTTCTCTACGAGAAAAACTGGCTCGAAGCCATAATAAATAGGTCGGCGGGTCTTGATACCGGAAATGCGAACCAAACCAACATTTTGCGAAAAACCAGTATAAGGGAAAGTGTTAAAAATTCCTCCTAGTAAAACAGCGAAACCTTCTGCTCGATAACCGTTGCGCAGGCGTTGACTATCCAATTCTTCGCCTGTTAAATCCGAGAGAGCCAGGTAGACCCCTGTTGATTCGACCATGGACACTGTCGCAATAATACACATCATAGCAATAGAGGTGATTTCAAACTTAGGGACACCAAAGTAAAAAGGTTGCGGAATATGAATCCAAGGAGCATCTGAAACAACCGATAGGTCAACCAAACCCATAAAAACAGCGACAATCGTCCCCCCCCACCAAGCCTATTAGAACAGCGATTGACTTAAGAAAGCCCTTGGCAAATATATTGACTGCTAACACGATCACAATCGTTATCAGGGCTAAAATCATGGATTGTACTGTTGGATGTTTGGCGTTGTCGCCCATGTTCCCCATAGCTACAGGAATCAGAGTTAAGCCAATGGTTGTAATCACTGACCCCGTGACAATCGGCGGAAAAAAGTTAGCAATTTTAGAGAAAATGCCAGAAATTAAAATGACATAGATTCCTGAAACGATCAAGGCACCAAACATGTAACCCGAGCCCTGCTGGGCACCGATGATAGATAAGGGAGCTACTGACTGAAAGGCACAACCTAGAACGACCGGTAGACCGAACCCGAAATGCTTCCACAGTTGCAGCTGTAAAAAGGTCGCTATACCGCACATGAAAATATCTGTTGAGATGAGATAGGTCAACTGTTCGGCTGAGTAGTGAAGGGCTCCCGCAATCATGATTGGTACCAGAATAGAACCAGCATACATAGCTAGCAGGTGTTGCAGACCTAAAACAGCCGCTTGCGAGTGTTTTTGTTCATCCATTTTCATCTTATGCATCTGCCTCCGCAAAGACGATCTGGCCGTCCTTAAATTCTTTTATTCTTGCCAAGGAAGTTACTGATACTCCCGCTTCTTCCAGTAATTGTCTACCATCTTGGAAAGATTTCTCGATGACGATACCGATACCAGCCACGCAAGCTCCGGCCTGTCCAATGATTTCTAAGAGCCCCTTGGCTGCTTGACCATTAGCCAAAAAATCATCGACAATCAAAACCTTATCATCAGCTGATAAAAAATGACTGGCAATCGAAACCGTACTAGTGACCTGCTTAGTGAAGGAATAAACATCAGCACTCAGTATTCCTTCAGTCATGGTGATATTCTTATGCTTCTTTGCAAAGATCATAGGAACATTGAGAACCTGAGCTGTATAAACTGCTGGTGCAATACCAGAGGCTTCAATTGTGACAACTTTTGTAATGCCAGCTTCTCTATAAACATGGGAAAGGACTTGGCCAATGGCCTGCATCAGCTCAAAATCTACCTGATGGGTAAGAAAACTATCGACTTTTAAGATATCCTCACCTAAGACATTACCGTCTTTAAGAATACGATCTTCCAATAATTTCATGGCTTCTCCTTTTAAAATAAAAAGGCAGGGAGTGCCCACCTTTCACCGTATTGATAAAACAAAAAGAAAATAATCGAAATGAGATTATCAACTACCATCTTTTTGCTTATTGTTAGACATTACGGTGTCTTGTAGAAACACTGTGCCGATTCACAGCATAAATAAGCGCTTTAAACTTTGTGATTATTGTATCACACCCTTTAAGAACTGTAAATAGAGGAAGGTAAAAACGAAATCAGCACAAACCTATGATTATGATATGTAAAAGCTCCTATGAAAACTGATTTTCATAGGAGCTTTCAGAATTAGCTAACAATCAACATTGACTTGATAGCCTTGCGATCAGCCATATCTTGATAAGCTTGATTGATATCATCTAGTTTATAGGTATCTGTAAAGACGCGCCCTGGGTTGATGTCACCATCAAGAACAGCCTTAAGCAAAACTTGCTTGTCGTAGGTCGTTACAGATGCTGAACCACCGCCGATTGAAATGTTTTGAGCAAAGGTCGAACCGATAGCCCGATTATTGTAGTGAGGAACTCCAACATAACCGACACGGCCACCGTTGTGCAGAACGCCGAGAGCTTGGGAGATAGCTGCTTCACTACCGACACATTCAAGAGCAACATCGGCACCGCCACCGAGAATATCACGAACCTTGGCGATACCTTCTTCGCCCCGTTCAGCCACGACTGCTGTCGCACCGGATTTAAGTGCCATTTGTTGACGATCTTCGTGACGACTCATGAGAACGATCTGAGAAGCTCCCATCATTTTAGCCGCGATAACAGCACATTGTCCAACGGCTCCATCGCCGATAACAACAACTTTATCGCCCCGTTCAACGTTAGCCACACGCGCCGCATGATAACCCGTTGGCATAACGTCAGCTAAGGTCAAAAGAGATTTAAGCATCCCTTCGGAATAATCAGACGGTTGACCCGGTACCTTAACAAGCGCCCAATTGGCATAGTGGAAGCGTAAATACTCTGCTTGGAAACCGCCACCCCAGTTGGTTGGCGGTTGGTGATTATCACAAGTTCCATCAAAACCAGCACGGCAGGCATCACATTCGCCACAGCCGTGAGTAAAAGGAACGATAACAAAGTCGCCGGGTTTTACCGTTGTAATGTCTGGTCCTACTTCTTCAACAATTCCCAGCGCCTCATGGCCGCTGTTGATTGAATGGGCAGGTCTATCGTCTCCTTGGGCGTATGACCAGAGATCTGAACCACAAACACAAGCACGAACAATTTTGATGATAGCATCATCACCTGCTTGCAGTGTCGGCTTATCTACTTCTTCGATAATCATTGAACCGGCTTTTTCAAAAATAGCAGTTTTCATTAGTTACTACCGAGAAGGTAAGAAAGTTATATTAGAAAAACTTCCTTACCTTCCTCCTTTCCATTTTTAGTATTATGGTTATTATAGCACTTGGAGTGGACTATAAGTCAAGAAAAAACCTACAGTGAGTAAGTAACCCATTTTCATTTGTGTTACAGAATCTAGAAGACTTCCCATTTATCTCTCAGATTTAACTCTTAATCCATAGTCACAATCGGTTTGATGACACTACCATCCAACATCGCATCAATAGCCTTTTGGACATCTTGAAAAGGATATAATTTAATTAATTTATCAAACGGGAACAACCCTGCCTTGTAGTATTCTACCAACTTAGGAATGAAGAGTTGAGGAATGGAATCCCCTTCAACCAAGCCAATCAACTTTTTAGAATCCTGCATGAGCTCTTCTTGCACACTGAGCGTCAATTCGCCAGTCATACCAATAATCACCTCTGTACCAGACGGACGCAGAGCATGCAACATTTCCTTGATAATTGGTGAATAACCTGTCGTATCAATACTATAATCTACCCCTTCAGGTACGAGGGAGCGAATGGCTTCTTCGACACTAATTTCGATATTCTTGCTGTTAATGACAGCTGTAGCACCAAGTTCCTTGGCTAGTTCGAGGCGATTGGCATAAATATCAATCACAATAATATTCTGGCAGTTGCTGATTTTTGCAGCCATAACTGCTGCCAGTCCAACGCCACCAGCACCGGCAATAACGATGCTAGAAGCAAATTCTGATTTCAAATAATTCAAAACGGTACCTGCACCGGTCTGAAGGCCACAAGCCAAAGGGCCCAACAAATGCAGATCAACAACTCTTGTCAACCTTGACAACGTTATTTTCATGAGCCACGATGTATTCAGATAGGGAAGATTGACCGAAGAAACTAGATAGGTGACTACCATCTTCCAGATGATGGCGGTGGCTGCCATCATACTCATGTCCACCAAAGTTGAGTTCATTCAAATTGTAACAGAGACCTGGATGACCGGTTCGGCAATTACGGCAGTGCCCACAATAAGCAAAGCTGATAACAACATGGTCACCTGACTGCACCGTCGATATGGAACTTCCGACCTTTTCAACAATACCCGCTCCTTCATGACCGAGTGCTACTGGATAAGGCGACATTCCATAATCACGACCAGCAAGATCTGTATGACAGATACCAGAAGCAACCGTCTTGATTAAGATTTCATTGTCCTTGGGCTCATCTAAGATGACATCCTTGAGTTGGATATCTTCTCCCTGTGAGAGTACCACTACAGATTTACTACGCATAAAATTTCCTCCTTTTTTACTCTCAGTATAGCAAAAAAGGAGGAAATTGAAAACGTTTTCTGGCTTCTCACGCCAATCAAAAGTCATTCCGTATTGAGCTGACTTTTTAGTGTTTAGTGCACACTTTAAACGGTTAGTTCAATCTGATTGCCTTCTGGATCGTAAATCACTGCCTCATAGTAACCATCTCCTGTTGTACGAGGCCCATTTTGAATAGGGTAACCATTGTCTTGCATCTCATAAGCGAAGCGATCGACTTCTTCTTTGCTCCCTAAAGCAAAAGCCAAATGAGTTAGCCCAAAGCTAGCTTTATTTCCTTGGGTAATATCCGGACGATGGCAAAGTTCCACGCGAGCACCCTCAGAAAAAGTCAAGAAATAAGAAGAAAACTTAGTTTTAGGATTATGGTAAAGATTTGATGCTTGAGCCCCAAAATATTTCACATAAAAATCCCTCATGTTTTCTAAGTCCTTGGCCCAAAGACCAACGTGTTCAATTTTCATCAGTTATCTCCTTTATCATTTATTCATCAATAATGATAGCAATAAGAATCAGAAACTTCTCATATCATATTATGATTAGTAAACCTGATACTATTATCTTATATTGGCATTGCTGACATTTTTATCCTAAGATAAATCAGCCTTGCTCACCAAGACATCACCCGTCAAGACTTTTAAATTCTTTTCCACTACTAAATCGATCGTTCTAGCTATATAATCCTTGAAATGCTCAGTTTGACAATGACTATCATAGGCGGCTTGATTAGCATAAATTTCATAGAAATACCAAGAGCAAGGAATATTGATATCAGTTCCTGCAAACATTAGGAGGACACCGTCCTCAACTGCCATACTGTTTTTCATTTCGGGCAGAACAATATCGGCAAAAGACTGACTATCACTAACTAGAACGTGAGCCAGCCGGATAAATAAGTCGTTCTTTTCCACCACTCGCAAAGAACCTGCCTTTTTTAACAGAGTCTGAGGTTCCAAATTGATAATCTCTCGATTGGTCAAAGCTTTTCCTGCCAAATTGGCAAAGGCCTTGAAATGCTCGGAAGTGACATGCGCCTGATAACTTGTTTCATCCACATAAAGCTCCAAGACGACTTGCTGAGTTTTATCTCCTGCCACATGATTGCTAAACATGGCCAGCGTTCCGCTTTCGCCTGCAACAGACCTTGTCAGATTGGTAAATCCCACCTTTTCATAGTCGGCTTCATAAGCTAGATTCAAGCTTAGCTTAAATAAGCGAAAAATTGGTTGAGTCATTTTACAGTCCTCCAAATAGAGTCTTAGCATTGCCACAGAAAATCTGATTCTTTTCTT
Source organism: Streptococcus dentapri (assembly GCF_042649885.1). Classification (NCBI taxonomy): domain Bacteria; kingdom Bacillati; phylum Bacillota; class Bacilli; order Lactobacillales; family Streptococcaceae; genus Streptococcus; species Streptococcus dentapri. Next base: position 5,557 of record NZ_JBHSAC010000059.1, read on the forward strand.
CTTGACTAAGAGGCAATGCTTGAATTGCCTCAGTAATCACATCAGTCGCTCCAACAGGTAGTATCCCCAAAGGAGCATCAGTGCCAAAGAGCACATGGTCAAGTCCAAAAAAATCCAGACAGAGCTCCAAGGCCTTGCTATTTCCCAAGAGGGCTGTGTCTACATAAAATTTTCGGAAATCAGTGGCTTGTTCCGGTGGTAAAATACGATCGATTCGTCCCGCAAAATAAGGGGCCATGGCTCCGGCGTGGTGAATGATGATTTTTAAGTCAGGGAAATTTTGAAAATAACCGACCTGAACCAATTCCAGCATAGCTTGCGTCAACTCGTACTCCCAGCTAAAAATAATATTATTGTCGGGCTTACGCTCATCAAAAACAGGATGCAGCCAGATCGGGATGTCGTACTCAGCTAATTTCTCAAAGAGGGGCCTAAAATCCGGATCAGCTACTGACTTTCCAAAGTGGCGAGTAAAGAGCTGAATGCCTAGTATTTCTTCATTGGGCAAGACAAATTCCTCAATGATACGGAGAGACTCAGGGATATTGTTGAGCGCCAACATGGCAACAGCACCCGCAAAGAGATCCCTATTTTCCTGCACTGTCGTCAGCAGTTCTTCGTTGGCTTTGTGCACTAAGAGCGCGGCCATTTTCCCAGCCAGATAATCCTCGGGATTGGTGTTGACATAACTAATAATCTGGTGCGTGTCAGCTGGCATGGTTGCACGGCGCTCATTCATATCTATCAGAACAGGATTTTGAATAAAAGGCATCTTGTTAGGTAAATCCTCATCCAACATCAGCATCTTTTCATAAAAATTCGGCAGTAAAACATGGGAAAAAACATCTATTTTATTCATGAGGCATCTCCTTACAGCTACCATCTTCATCAAAGATGATACCGTACTCCTTGTAATAAGTTTCTTTGTTGCTAATCTCGCCGGATTCGTAGAGACCAATTTTGTGGGTCAGACGATCAATGCTACGCTTTAAATTAGCTTGTTTCTCTAAGAGCAGGTCACGCTGTTCCCGTAACAGTTCCTCGCGAGCTTCCAGCGTTATTTCTCCCTGCCCAAGCAACTGACAGTAGTCAATCAAAGCTTTAATGGACACACCAGAATGACGCAGGCAGATTACCATCTCCAGCCAGTTGTTTAAATCATCGGTGAAATAACGATTGCCATTAGCCCGTCGTGGAATAGCAGGCAGCAGACCGATCCGTTCATAATAACGCAGAGTATTAGGATTGATGTGGTACTTTTCAGAGACCTGGGTAATGGTATAGGTGTTTTGCTTGGACATTCTATTCTCCTTTTTAAGAATTTAATGGTATAGCTTTATTTTACCACTGATAGCAGGCTACAAGTCAAGAAAAAATGCGAAGACGCACTAACAATTTAGATAGCTTGATGACATTAGTAGATAAAAACAAAGGGAAGCATTTGCTCCCTTCCTTTGTTTTTAAAGATTGTGCTTAGCCATGCGTTCCTTGAAAATATCATTGACAATCAAGGTTAGTGCTTCTTTGGCTTCTGGAGCTAAATCCCCTTCTTTTTCTGCTTGGGCATAAGCTTCAGGAAATTCACGTGCAATCAGCTTTCAAGCAGCCTTGGTGGCATGGCCCCGAATCAAGCGTGGAATGCGATCCATATATTCGGGTTGGACCAAGGCGATAATTTTATCATTGGTATTCATGTCAACACTCTCCTTTATCTACTGCTATTATACACTTTTTAGGATCAAAGTAAACGAGAAACTGCTGGTAAGTTGAGATAAAAGGTTTAAATAAATAAAAATCTTACAAATGAAAATATTTTATGTTAGAATACTTTTAAATAAAGTTTAAGGAGATTTTTATGAATAACAATACTGATCAACTAAAATCATTTGCTAAAATTTGTGGATATTTAGGAGTCATCGGGGGTATCATTTCCCTTGTGCTGACTATCGTTATTTTAGCAGGAGCGCGTATTTCTATTTATTTTGGGCTTTTAGGCTACCCTGTCTTCCTTTTTAGACTGGCTATGCTTGTCTTAGGAATCGTTGGAACAGTTAAATTTAACGCTGATAAAAGAGTGCCAACAGCTGCCCACATTCTTTTGACTGCAGGACTTATTGCAGGATTGATTTTTGGACCTATTGGTGATATTTGCATCATCATAGCTGGTGCTATCTACCTCAGCTCTTTGAAAAAAATTAATGACAATAACTCCAATCAACTCTTTCAGTAAAAAATGATCATCGAAAGAAACACTATCGCTGTACTGACCCCAAGAAGCTAGACAGAAAAAAAGTCTAGTTTCTTGGGGTCAGTACAATTTTAAGCTAGGTTGGGAATGCTGTGAAATATTTTGCTGGTTAAAAGACTATCTTCAATTTCTACGATGGGATGATAAGAGTCAATTTTATATGATATTTAGCTAGAGTCCTAAAAAGTCATAGCAATCCTTATAGTCAGCAATGATCAGATCGCAAGCTGTTAAATCTTGCGGAGGGTAGGATGGATTAGCATAGCCGATACAGATCATACCTGCTGCCTTAGCGGCTTGACTACCAGAGGTGGAATCTTCAAAAACGAAGCAGGCTGTCGGTGCTGCACCCAAATCTTGGGCCGCCTGCAAGAAGACGTCGGGTGCTGGTTTAGAATAGGCTACTTCTTCACCGCTAACCAGAGTTTGAAAATCTGCTAAAATTCCCAACTGTTTGAGATTGCGAATGATATCAGGTTTGGGCGAAGATGAAGCGACAGCCAGCTGATAGCCCTTGGCCCGAAGTCGCTTAACCAGATCCAAGACACCGGGGATAGGATTGACACCATCCTTCTTGACGACTTCTTCACAGCCCTGTTTAACTTCAGCAATTAAGTCTGCAAGCGGTTCTATCAGGTTGAAATCCCGCTTAATGATGGTCCACTCGGCTTCGTAGGTCATGCCGATAAATTGATCCTGATAGGATTCATTAACATCATGACCACGCTGGCGCAGCATAGCTGTCTTGACCCGAGAAAAAATATATTCGGAATCCACCAAGACTCCATCCATATCGAAAATGACAAACTTTCCCATGCGGTTCCTTTCCATTAAAACGAATTGAGACACTTACGACTGACTGGTTAAAGCAAGACAACGATGCTCTTGAAGATTGAGAGAGTGATTAACCATTATGATATTGGTACGCGCCTCATTTTGGTTACCATTAGTATATTGAGCTATTAGACCAAGGGCAGATTAACCGCTGTTTCCCCACGAACTTGCGCGATAAACAACATAAATTCACCCGACTCCATATTAATTATGCCTACAGGCCTACTTTATCACAAAAGACTTGGAATGACAAATACTCATATCAGGGTTTAAATAAAAAAGCACGATGAGAACTAGTAATAAGTTTTTAAAGTCAGCTACTGCTTCTAATCGGAGAATGCAGTAGCTATAAGTGTTTCGCCGAGATTGATAGCCAGTGTCTTGTGCGACGTTGACAGTTTATTAATAATCTCAGCGAGCACTGCTACATCTGGAATTTTAATAACCATAAATCCTAACTCCTCCCAAAGTAATGATTCCTTTTTTATCTTCTTCGAGATTTCCCGATCGGATAATCGTATAGTCTAAGCCTGATTGACAGCATCAAGATAAAAGTTTATTTTTAATACAAACACCAAAGTAATTAAAAGGCTTGCAAATGATTGCAAGCCTTTATCACTATTTGTATTTAAAGAAATTGCGCCTCCTAATTTGAGCATGCCAGATTGACTTTTAACCAGCTAAATCAGCAAGATGTCCAATAGGTTGCTGGAAAAGCTGACTTCACTCGATTTTATATCATAATATAAAATCGAGTGGTAGTTTATGTTGAGATGCTTATAACATCTAGCAAGATTGTTGTAAAAATAATGCTCTTTTGCCCTTAATCCACACTCTTCAGCGCTTCTAACATGTCAACGCTTTTGAGGCGGTGGTTCACTAACCAGCCAAGTGCAGCTAAAATTAGTACAATGGTTAGTATCGGAATAAGGTAAACATACCAAGCTAGGGTTTGATCAAAGATGATGTTATCTCCTCCCATCTCTTTAATCAAAAAACGATGCAGTCCAAAACCACTGGCTAGACCAACTAAAATACCGATAAGTGAGAGGGTTATAGTTTCGCGGTAGATATACATGGTTACTTCCTTATTGTGGAAACCCAGAACCTTTATCGTTGATAGTTCACGAATCCGCTCTGCAACATTAATGGTCGTTAAGTTATAGAGAATGACAAGAGCCATCAGGATAGACACAACAATCAAAATCATCATGACTCCGCTCAGAGAGTGAACAACTCTTTCTAGAGAAGTGATTAGAGAAATATTTTGCGAGACGCCTGTAACGCCTTTTAGAGCCAATAAATCTGTAGATAGATTCTTCACCTTGCTATTAGAACTATGCTTAACTTTTAAGAGATAGGCGTTGGTTGTAAAATCTGTTTTAAATGCTTTTTCATAGTAGTTTTGGGTCATAAAGATAAAATGGCCTGTATAGAGTTCTGCGATAGCTGAGACCTTCAGATGAATCTTATGATTGTCCTTATCCACATAATCAAAGCTATCACCTGCCTTAACGTGATAAAGCTCTGCTAATTTTTCGGAAATGATAACCCCCTTGTCCGAAAGTTTGAGCTTCTCCCCCTTAGGCGAAGACAGATTAACCATACCTGAGAAGTCCTTGCCAGGGGTTACCAAGGTGGTCACCGCTTGATCTTCGGTTACTCCCTTGATAGATTGCTCGGTCGACTCATAGTAAACACTTTGCGAATTACTGAAATCCTTGGAGTCCACGGCCTTAGTGACGGCTTCTTTATTCACAGAGGAAGCCTTAGTATCTTGGGCCACAATCATATCATAAGACAAGATGTGACCGAATTGACTATCCGCAACTCCTGAAATTGAGGACTGGATACCTAGGCCGACAAATAAAAGAGCAACTGAACCCGCTACACCAAAAATCGTCATCAGCATGCGCTCTTTGTAGCGAAAGATATTACGTACCGTGACTTTATGGGTAAAGCTAAGCCTATTCCAAAAGAAGGTTAGGCGTTCCAAAAATATTTTAGAACCTAAAACAGGTGGTTTGGGCAATAAAAGTTGAGCGGGCTTTTCTCGCAGCTCACTATAGGAAATCCACAGGGCTGGTAGAACGCTGGAAAAGATAGCTAAAATGAAGGCCAAGACGATGTAGAAAGGGTAAGCTAAAAGCTCTATTTTGTCTAATGTCAAACCACTCATAGTGATGTTACCAACTCGGTAAGGAAGATAGTAAGTTCCTGCAAGCACACCGAGAATTGTCCCCATGATTCCAGCTGCGAAACCGTAAATGACAAATTTACGAATAACATCGTAACTGGAATAACCAAGTGCCTTGAGAAGTCCAGCATTTTGTCGTTCCTCATCAACAAATCGCGTCATTGTAGTAAAGGTCACCATAGCAGCTACCAGATAGAGGATAATTGGGAAAAGATTAGCTACGACTGAAATGCCATGGATACTGTTTGAAAAGATAGTGTAGCCTTCGCCACCCGGAAGAGTTGAGCGCGTATAACTAGTATAGTTCGGCTCGATCAACTTGTCTCTTTCTTTTTTAGCAGCAGTTATTTCCTTTTCGGCCTTACTTATCTGAGCAGCCACCGCACTTCCTTGAGCTTGATAGAGTTGACCTTGTCCCACTCCTTCCAGTTGAGCCAGCTGAGCCTTGGCAGTGTCGACCTGCTTCTGAACTTGGTCGATATCTTTTTGAGCATCGGCCTTGAGACTGGCTAGTCGAGCTGCACCATTGTCTGCAAGCTTGTCATCTAGATCTTTTTGATGCTCTGCTAACTTTTTCTTGTAGTCGTTTTTAAAAGGATTGAGGCCATCAAGATCATCATAGGTGATGCGAGCGATACTATAAACGTCGCTACTAAAAGCTTTTGGAGTCACAACAGCATAACCAGATAAACTGCCATCACCGGCTGTCGAGCGTCCTAAGCTGGTCTTGGAAAGAATTTCCGATGAGTTAACAAAACCTGTAATGGTGTAGGTTTTCGCTTTTAGTGTCGATGTGTCACCAGTGTTAAAGGTAATAGTATCACCAATCTTATAATCATTGCCATAGGCATTGTTGGATAGGGCGATTTCATTGCTCTTAATTGGTAACTTTCCTTTGACCAGCTCATACCTAGAAATTTTCTGATCGTCATCATAGGAGAAGATACGGACAGCATCCGAGCTATCTTTAATCGTTACATCACTCTGATAACCGTATTCGACAGTTGTATTTTTGATGGAGGACAATTCTTTTTGGTCTTCCTTACTCAAGCCATGGTCGGCCATAACGGTCAAATCCATGGTATTATACTTGTCGAAATAGTCGCTGGCTGTCCGTTGCATGTCTGGTGTAGTTGATTTAAGCCCTACCAGGGCAAAGGACCCTAACATCATCAACAGCATAATGGAAATGAAACGTCCTTTTGATCCTGTAATGGCTTTTCTTACATCTTTCCAATAGATTTTTTTAGTAGACATAAAAGGCCTCCTAGTATTCTAGGGTTGCAATATCTTGCGGATTATCATTGGTCTTGATCGATTTCACCGTAGCATCACGCATGTGAATGACTCGGTCTGCGATCGGAGCCAGAGCTGAATTATGGGTAACGATAATTACCGTCGCCCCTTGTTCGCGAGACATATCTTGCAGAATTTGTAGCACTTGTTTACCAGTTTGATAATCAAGTGCTCCTGTCGGTTCATCGCAAAGAAGAATTTTAGGTTTCTTGGCCACAGCACGCGCGATGGAAACACGCTGTTGCTCCCCACCCGATAGTTGAGCTGGGAAGTTATTAATCCGTTTTTCAAGCCCTACCTCCTTGAGGATTTCTACCGGATCCAGAGCATCTTTAACAATTTCTGAAGCCAATTCAACATTTTCCTTGGCGGTTAGATTGGCTACTAAATTATAAAACTGGAAAACAAAACCAACATCATCGCGACGATAATTGGTCCGCTGGTGGGAATTAAATTTGGCGATATCTATGCCATCAATGATGATCTGTCCCTCATCATTGGTATCCATACCACCCAAAATATTAAGCAGAGTAGACTTACCAGCACCCGACGAACCAAGGATAATAACTAGTTCTCCTTTTTCAATTTCAAAATTAACATCTTCATTGGCCGAAATAGTGGTGTCTCCCATATGATAGCGTTTTGCAGAATGTTTAACTTCAATATATGACATAAAACTTTCTCCTTAATTGAACATATTGTTGAGTTATGATAAAAAATATTATATAATCAAGCTGTTGATTTAACAAGAACAAAAATAAATAAAGTGTTGAATTAAGGAAATTTATGGCCAAAAAAAGACAAACCGGAACTAAAAAACACATTAAAAAAGCTCTGGCCCAACTTTTGACTGAAAAAAAGTTTGAGGATATCACTATATCAGACTTAACACGAACAGCAGGTATCAATCGTGGAACCTTCTACCTTCATTATCTGGATAAACACGACATGATGAGGCAGTTACAAGAGGGGATGGAGACTGAGTTATTCAATATTCTACAGCAGGAGGATCTGATCAAATATCCAGATCTTGCTATTCAGGCGACGCTTGATTATCTTGTAAAGGATCTTGATTTTATCGCGGCTATCGCCAAAACTTCCCATATCACTTTTTCTAAAAGCATCAAAGACTTTGTCTTTCAACTAATCGCTAGTTCCCCAGACTGGAAAGACAAGATTCGGGACCATTACGACGTCCCTCAGGAGTATGCCTTAGAAGTCTATCTAGCCAGCGCAGAAAGTCTCATCACCTATTGGATTAATCAAGGCGCTAAAAAAAGTACAGCCGAGATGGCCGAGATCGTTTTGAAGGTCTTGTTTTTAAACAGAACTCAACCTGAAAAAGAGACTAAGCAAGATCATTAAAAGATATCCGAGATTTATTTTCCGGATATCTTTTTATATTTATAGCAAGCATTCTTGTGATGCTGGTTCTTTGACTTGATGCGCCGCATAGATAAAGATGCTATCAGAGCTTAACTAAACTTTGTGAACTATGGGCTTAAAGTTTGCAACCATTCCCTTATGGCATACCCTTCTTACTCAAGAAGGTATTATAATTTGTTGTCCGCCAACAGATAATCATCGATAGCTTGAGCACATCCATCGCTATCGTTATCTTTTAGGACAACATCCGCCAGAGATTTGATTTTAGTGTTGGCATTCCCCATAGCAAGGCCCAGACCGGCTTTGTGAAGCATGCTCTCGTCATTGTTAGCATCACCAACCGCGATAATTTGTGATAGAGGGATAGCAACTTCTTGGCTCAAGCAAAGCAAGCCTTGACCTTTTTCTACTCCTGCTGCAGTAAGTTCGAGGCCGCTTTCTTCGGCTTTAATCATGGTTATATTTTCCAGCGCAAGGCGATCATAGAGCTGATCACGTTTATCGGCTGTTCCTTGATAAATGTTAATCTTGTTAAAGTGCTGACGTTTAGCCTCCATAAACTCATAAATATTATCAACTAAAATAGCCGTCTGGTGGTAAAGTTGGGCGTAAATTTCCATATGGTAGTTGGCAATATCATCTAGATGAGATCTTTGCAGATAGCCTAAACCATCGCTCATGGCCACAATCATCATATTTTCTGCTTGAGCCAAGGACCGGATTCTATCTACAGTTTGAGCAGGAAGATTATCTTGAGAGAGGGGGGGACTGTGAAACAAAATTGTAAATGAAAGCACCGCTAGCCAAAATACCATAGCGAATATCTTGCAACTCCTGCTGATAAATCCTCAATTCTGACAAGGCACGTCCCGTTGAGAGGACAACTTGCTTACCTGCGTCATGAGCTCTTTCTATGGCAGCTACACTGCTCGGTGCAATTGTTTTTTGACTGGTTAAAAGGGTCCCATCCATATCAAAGGCAATCAGTTGATACATTATTCTACCTCTTTTCTTATTGTCAGTTTCATTATAGCATAAACCTAATATCTAGGAATTGATTCTCAGGCAGTTATTATTTTCCGCTGTTTTTTCATGAATGTTGCTTAATCTTATCATTGACCCGCAGTACCATAGAGAAGTTACTTGGCTTCTCCTGAGATATTAATATCAGTTCTGTCTTGTCTTCTTTACGTCCTGATACTGCTGCCCTTTGTATTAGTTTTTTTAGCTTTCCCCACTTTTTTTCTGCCCAGTTGATTAGGCTAGCCGCTATCACTTGCCTAGCAAGGGATAAGAACTGCCAATCAATCTCTGTGATCTGGTAGAGCTAGAGCAAAACAAAAAAGGCAGGACTTTTGTCCCGGCCTTCTAAATCCTTGTAATAGTTATTTCTCCAACTTCTTGGAATCTACTATTTCAACTTCTTAATATTATAAGGCGCCAACAACCTTGTGGGGCAGATATTTCTCATCCAGGTAAGCCATATCATCATCGGTCAGAGTGACATCAAAGGCTCCCATGAAGTCATCCAGGTATTTCTCCTTGGTGACACCGATGATAGGTGAATGAATACCTTTTTGCCAGAGCCAAGCCAAGGCAACTTGCGAGCGGCTAATGCTATATTTGTCCGCTACTTCTGCAACACGTTTAACAATGACCATGTCTTGCTCTTCGGTACTATCGTATTTGCTTTTAGCCGTTTCATCCGTCTTGCTGCGAGCTGTATCAGCATCCCAATCGCGTACCACTCGTCCGGAAGCTAATGGGCTATAAGGAGCCAGACCCACGCCGGTTTCCTTGCAAAAAGGCAGCATTTCGCGTTCTTCTTCACGATAAAGTAGGTTGTAGTGATTCTGCATGACTGAGAACTTGGTCCAGCCATTCTTTTCTGCTACATACTGCGCTTTTTGGAACTGCCAAGTATACATGGCTGACGCTCCCAGATAACGTACCTTGCCACTACGAACAAGATCATTGAGAGCTGACATAGTTTCCTCAATCGGAGTATCATAGTCCCAACGGTGGATATAGAGAATATCAATGTAGTCCGTTCCCAAACGCTTTAAACTAGCCTCGACTTGATGAAAAATCGCCTTGCGTGATAGTCCATGATTGTTGGGTTTCTTTTGACCATTTGCTAAATCACTAAAATAGCATTTGGTCGCAAGGACGACATCTTCGCGACTGACAAAGTCTCTCAAGGCGCGACCTAAATACTCTTCACTGCTACCAGCAGCATAGACATTTGCCGTATCAAAGAAATTGATACCCAAATCAAGACCCTTCTTAATAATCACCCTGCTATCCTCTTCATTTAAGAGCCAACCAGAATGAAAACCGCGACTTCTATCACCGAAACTCATGCAACCAAGACAGAGTTTGGAAACCTCTAAACCAGTTGCGCCCAATTTTACATATTCCATAGAAAAAACCTCCATTCCCTCATATTTTACTACTTAAAGTCCACTACAAGTCAAGTATTTGAGTTATTTATTAGGATAAAAATATAGCTCCAAGATAACTAACCAATCGATCCTTCCATTTCAAAGGAAATTAAACGGTTCAATTCAACGGCATATTCCATAGGCAATTCCTTGGCGAAAGGCTCAATAAAGCCCATAACAATCTTTTCTGTAGCTTCACTCTCAGTCAGGCCGCGGCTCATCAGATAAAAGAGTTGATCTTCAGAAATTTTGGACACCTTAGCTTCATGTTCCAAAGAAACAGATGAATTGTGAATTTCATTGAAGGGAATAGTATCCGAGGCAGACAGGTCATCCATAAGAATGGTATCGCATTCGATATGGCTAAGAGATTTTTGAGAATTTTCCTTAAAGGTCACTTGACCGCGATAATCGACCTTGCCGCCTCCCTTGGCTAGAGATTTGGAAATAATAGAGGACTTGGTATAGGGAGCATTGTGAATCATCTTAGCCCCTGTATCTTGATCTTGACCAGCATTGGCAAAGGCTATTGTCAGCATGGTCCCAGTCGCTCCCTGACCATCAAGATAGATAGCTGGATATTTCATGGTGGTCTTAGACCCTAGATTACCATCAATCCACTCAACAGTGGCATTTTTCTTGGCCGTAGCCCGCTTGGTAACGAGATTATAGACATTGTCTGACCAATTCTGAATAGTTGTATAACGGATATGGGCACCTTCTAAAGCAAAGACCTCAACAACTGCGGCATGGAGGCTGTTGGTGGTGTAAGCCGGTGCCGTACAGCCCTCAACATAGTGCATGCTAGCGCCTTCATCTACGATAATCAGGGTACGCTCAAATTGTCCAGTATTTTCATTATTGATTCGCAGATAAAGTTGGAGAGGAATTTCAACGTGGACACCTTTGGGAATATAGATGAAAGTGCCACCTGACCAGACAGCTGAGTTAAGAGCTGCTAGCTTGTTGTCTCTTGGCGGAACTAGCTTACCAAAATACTGACGAAAAAGATCAGTATATTCTTGTAAAGCAGAATCAATATCTGTAAAGATAATTCCTTCCTTCTCAAATTCTTCCTTCATATTGTGATAGACTCGTACTGGGCTACTGTTCCCGCCAGATAGGCCTGTTCGGCTTTCGGAACCCCCAACCGCTCAAAGGTTTCCTTGACCTTATCGGGAACATCAGCCCAATCCCGAACAGGCGCTTCGGACATCTTTTGATAGTAGAGAATATCGTCAAACTTCACCCCCGACAAATCAGGTCCCCAAGATGGCAGAGGCATATCCAAAAAAGCCTTCAGGGCTTCAAGGCGAAAGTTGAGCATCCACTCAGGCTCATTCTTTTGGGCTGAAATCTGTCTGACTACCGATTCGTTCAAGCCCTTCCCTGTTGAAAACACAGGGTCTATATCAACATGAAAATCATAAGTTTGCTCTTCCTCTTGCAGTGTATCTATAGCGCTATCAGTCATTGCTAGCCCACCTTTCTTGGTTTATATTATAATACTTATCAGATAAAAAATATAGTTTCCAATCGCGAATAAGTAAAATTCCTCTGATATGATTTCGGACAAATTCCTTGCAAATAGCGCGCCAGTTTCTTATACTGGATAAGAATTTAATAAAGAAAGGGCAGTCATGTCAATCTACACTACTATTCTATCCATTTTAGTGGCTTTGGAATTTTTCTATATCATGTACTTAGAAACCTTAGCAACCACTTCGGCTAACACGTCACGTGTCTTTGGAATCAGTCAAGAAGAATTGCGCCAGCCAGCACTCAATACGCTTTTTAAAAATCAAGGTGTTTACAACGGTTTGATTGGTTTGGGGATCCTTTACGGTCTGGCCTTTAATAACAGTTTGATTCTGCCAATTATGATCTACATTGTACTAGTAGCTGCTTACGGAGCAGCCACTTCCAATCCCAAAATCCTTTTGACACAAGGGGGCTTGGCTATTTTAACCATCGCCTCTGCTTTCTTTTTAAAATAGAACTGCAAAAACGCACTAGAACTTAATCTCGTGCGTTTTTCTATGTTTTGGGGAAAATAACGGTAAATGTAATAGTATCATCTTTGTATGTAGTCAGAATGTGTCCTTTGAAAAGTTTAACAGCATTTTCAGCCATCGATAGACCAATACCAAACCCTGATTTCATCTTGTTATTGTGCGATTCTTCTTCCCGATAGAAACGCTCGAAAAACTTACTGTAATCAGTATTTTTACCTTCTTTGTAGGTATTGGAAATTTGCAGACGGGCACGTTTGCGTGTACGTCCGAATTGGGAAAGTTTAACCGTAACTTGCCCTTCTGGATCGCAATATTTATTCGCATTATCGACTAAAATTGTCACCAATTCAAAAAGAGATTTTTCTTCGCCGCGAATATGGATGTCTGGAGCAATCTCCATAACGAAGCGTTTCCCATCACGCAGAACAGGTCCCTTAAAGTCCTCTGCTGCATCGCGAGTAACATCTGAAAAGTCAATATCGGATAAAACAATGTCAGGCTGTTCTTCTAAGCGTGCCATGGCTACCATTGAATTAATGAGGTTGGTCAGACGGGTCACCTGATCCTTGGTGGAGACGGACCATTCTGTCTGACCAGTCATCAATTCTTGCAGCTCTGTATTCGCCTGAATAATGGCCAAGGGGGTTTTGAGTTCGTGCCCTGCATTAGTGACAAAGCGCCTCTGTTTCTCCATATTTGTGATGAAAGGACGGATAATTCGTCCTGAAAAAAGGGAGAAGATGATTAGAAAGAGAATAAAACTTACAGCAGACATAAAATAGGTCCACTGTGCCAGTCGTTTAGCTGACGCATAGAACTGGCTAATGTCCAAGATCACAACCAGAGTCTGATTGTTTTTCAACCGTGTCTTACGGTAGGAATATTGAGTCTTGCCAATTGTCAGTCTGCCATCAGGTGCCAGGGAATCTAGGCTTTCATCCAGAATATCGTTGATATCATCTTCATTGATGGCCTGAATATTTTTGGTAGATGCCGACACTAATTCACCATTATTATCAAGAAGGATGCTGAAATATCGATACTGGTAAAGAGCATCTGGCGAAGTGACACCTAAACGATTGGAAGTCGTGCTGTTGTAGGGTAGCTCCCCGTCATTAGCAGATAGGAGCTGAAGAGCGCTATTAATCTGTTGGCGTGTCATAAAATAATAGGTTGAACTGAGGACGCTGGCAAAGAGAAAAAGAACCGCACATAGAGCTGCAGCAGCTATTAGAATAATGCGAATACGTAACCGTCTAAACATGACTGTCTCCTCCTATTGCTGCCAGCTTAAAAGGACCTGCTTCTTCTCCTGTAATCTCTAAATCAGCCTTGATAGCCTTGAGCTTTTGTCGCAGATAGGAGATATACACATAAACATAGTCCTGAGTAACTTCCTCGTCGTCATCTCTGCCCCAGACCTGCTGGAAAATTTCTTTAATGGATAGGGATTTGTCGGTATTGAGCATCAGAAATTCCATCAGTTGACTTTCCTTGCTAGATAGGCGGATAGAATTCCCAGCAGTCAATTCCTGTTCGGCAATATTGAGACTGACAGTGCCTGCGGTTAAAATTTTAGGCGTGAACGTGTCCAATCGGCGCTCCATGGAACGCAAGCGTGCCAGAAGTTCCTTGAGCGAAATGGGCTTAGTCAAGTATTCATCGGCACCGCTATCCAAGCCTGTCACGCGGTCATTGATTTCTGCCATAGCAGTCAACATGATGATATGGGACTTATTGCCAGATTCGCGAATTTCTTTCAAGGCTTCAAGACCGGTTTTAACTGGCATCATGATATCTAAAATGATAACATGATAGACGCTTTCAAGGGCTAGATCGAGAGCTTCTTGACCATTAAAAGCCTGATCAACTTCATAACCTTGATGTTCCAAAGCTGCTTTATAAACGCGGGATAGTTGCTCTTCGTCTTCTGCTAGTAAAATTTTCATTAGTCCTTGCCCTCCTCAATGAGATTGCGAATAGTCTGCATGGTCAAATCGCAGGAAGCCAATTCATCGGCGCAGCGCTTAAGCTCTCTGGTAATCATTTCCTGATTTTTAATATTGTGTTTGTATTTCATCTGGTGTTCCAAGCTGGCCCAAGAATCTTGAGCGATGGTTCGCAGCTGAACTTCGACAAAGTAGGAGCCTTGATCATGGCCCAAAACATCAGGATAGGCTGTCGCAACTTCTAAAATCAAATGATAGGAACGATAGCCGTTAGCTTTGGTATTAGTAATGTAGTCCTTTTCGTTAAAAATACTGACATTGGGAATAGCTTTAATAACGTCAACCGTCTTGTAAATATCATCCACAAAGCCACAGACAATCCGGATGCCGATGCTATCGCGGATATCACGCAAGGCTGACTGACTAGTCTGGGGAAGACCCTTGCGCTGGCACTTTTCCATCATGGAATGCTCAGATTTGATCCGTGAGTTCAGGTGCTCATAAAGTTTGAAGCCCGTTTCTATCTTGCAAACTTCATTGGCTTCGATGATATGGTCTGTCAATTCCTGCAAAATTAGGGGCAGATATTGGGCATAGTCCCCGTAAATTTTTGTTTCCATTTTCTATCCTTAAAAAATAATAGTTTTATTATAGCAAAAATTCCTAAGAAGAGCTCAAAACGACCCTAACCAAATGCATCAGTTATACACCCTAAGCAAATCATCATAGTCAGAAGCATGGTTTTTAATCGTATTTTTAATGGCCTTTGAAAACTTTCCCTTAATATCTTTATCCAACTCAGAAGCGATTGTTTCTAATGATTGCTTCGTCTCCTGCGACGAATCTGAAATATCCTGATCGCGATCTCTTTTTATCGACTTTTTCTTAGATTTCTTAAAAGGAATCATCGCCAAAATAATCCCTTTTTCAACTTCTTTTTCCAAATCTTCCATATACCCTGTAGCGACCGCTACTCCAATAGCCTCATCTAATAATTCTATCATAAATGAATCAACTCCTTTTTTGATTATTTTCCTTGATCTAATAGTTCTAAATCAATACGGCGGCGCTCCCCATAAGCTGCCTCTAGCTTATCCTCTGCTTCTCCATGAACCTTTCTATAGGTTTATTCCAGAGTATCCATACGGTCGTCACATTCCTGAAACGCTTTAGAAAATGTATTTTGACTGATAAGCAAACAAGCCTCAAAGAGATTGTTGAGCTCTTGGTAATCTTCTATCTCTGCCCGCCTAAAATCATAGAGGGCTTCCTCGTGCTTAGTTTCTAGCAGCAGATAAAGCTGACGCTGCCTGTCTTCGTAGAGGGCAAAGTCTTCCTCAATAGCTTTTTTATCTTTGCGATACTGTTCTTCGATCGTTTCCAATTCTTCTTCAAGTTTGCGCACTTTAGCGTTTATACGGTCCCACTTTTCCATCCTGCTATGTCCTTTGCTAATCCGCTGTCAGCTTCTTCCATGGTTTGAAGCTGCGTTTTTATTGTACTGCTTAGTTTTGTAAATTTCTCTGTAACGGTTTGTGATGTCTTGACCTTTGCATCAAAATGTTCCTTGATATTCCCAACAATCCCCTCATAATCCAAGCCATACTCCGCATAAATAGCGGCGATTTCATCGTCTGACAGTTTATCAACTGACCAAGGCCGCTTCTTTAAACTATTGTAAAGCTCCTCAGCATCTTTGACAGCCTGATCGCGATGGCCGACAATAATCTCATGGCCGGTCTGAGCAACCGCTGATAGAACTTCTGCGACAGCGGTTGCCTGTGCATAGTCCATATAAATCATTTCATGATCTGAGTAGCCACCGGATTTGAAAGACTCTTTAAGAGGATTAAGTGTGGTTGATTTCCACTTTTGGAGACCTTGATCATAAGCTTTTGTCAGTGTAGCAACGCTGACAGGATTGCCATTTTTATCGACAACCTCACCGTTTTTGCCAAATTTCCAATCTGCAATATCATGACTGGAGCCATCTACCCAGACGACTGTCCCATGCTCTTCTTCGGCGGCACCGTGAAAGGCATCGTTGTACTTGGTGACCTCATCGTTTTTTCGGCGGTAGTTGACATAATCCTCAGGGTGATCATACATATACTCTTTTTCAGCGTCCGTCAGCGAATCATAGCTAAACCAGCCGTTAAAAACCGTTGCCGGCACACCATGATTGGCACCGACCTTGAGCATGTAAGCTGACTGCGAATAGCCTGACACCTGACTGACTGTATAGCCTTCTGAGGTAACCTCATCATAGAAATCCTCAGCCGCCTCATACTGAGGAGAAAGGCCTTGAGTCGTTTCTTCTGCGGCACCATGCATGTCTGTGATATTGCCAGACTCTGTTCCTGCAGCGATAATCGCCACACTGCTGGTATCCACATTCCCATTTTCATCCACTGGTGCAACTGCCATACCCTGAAAGCCAGTTCCATTGGGATCATTCTTGGTCGCCACTACCCGAAACTCCTGACCGTCAACGGTGATGGTGTTGGTTTCATCTTTTTTCAGTTCATCATCAGGTTTTCCAACTACAGTTTTTACATCATATTTTTCTGCAACATTGGGATCTACACTGTAAACTTGTTCATGCTAGTTGAAATAATTAAGTTCTTCATCTGTGTATTGATAAGACATTATCGTTCCTCTTTCTCATTATTAGAATAAATAACTTGTACCTTATTAGTTGTTGTTCCTTTATGTTGTTTTAAATATTGTTGCTTGTTATTAGTTAATTTTCTTACTATTCCCCCTTGTGAGATTTTATGATAATTTTTATCATAACTTGCTCCAAATTTTATGACCTCTCCATCTACAAATCTTAATTTAATTTCACATGCCATGCCCCAGGTGGAGATGTATATTCAGGATCTGTTATCTCAATCTCCTCAATCCCCTCATAAGAATTCTTGAGCGCCTTGACCAGACTGACCTCATATTGGCGGTTGCGCTCTTTTGCTTCTTGTTGGTGTCTGTAAAACATGCAGCTTCCTACCGCCAAACATAGCATTGTCACGATACCTACACCCAGTACTCTCTTCTTTTTTGACATTGTCATCCTCTTTTTATCACAAACTTCCATCAATTTTGTTGCTGTGCCCTTAAAAAACACAGATAACCTTATGTAAAAAGCTGATAATCTCCCTATCAGCTTAATGTTTTTCTCCTTTATTTATATTATCATCAATCTCTTTAATAACGGATTGAATCTCTTCATCGGTGAGCCGTGATTGCTCAAAGAGCGTCTTTTTTTCCTCCCGCACATGTGCCAAATCTTCTTCCAGAATACAGCCAAAGGCGATAATCTTTTCCTCATCCTGCTTAAGTTTATCGGTTGTCCCCTTGGTTTTGTCCCAAATATGACGCAATTCCTTAGCAAAGTCTAGATCTCCTCGCCGCTTAGCCTCTGGTAAAACAGCCAATGAAAAATCGGTCATCACACGCAGAAGGGCATTCAGTCTCTTTTTACCTTCAAGCAGATAGTTCTGATGGAGCTGTTGGTCAAGTTGAAATTTTTGAATACGTTTCTCCTTATAAATCAATCTTAAGAGTTCTCTTTTAAATTGTTGACGTTTTTTATCTATCATTTCGTTTACCACCATAGCTTGATACATCGATATCATTCTATCATATTTCTTAGTTTCTATAAAAACTCAGCCGCTAAGCAGCTGAGTCTTTTTCGTTAATAATCTCTTCAATCAAATATAAAATCAGATTAACAATGAGACTGAGGGTGACGGTCAAGAGAATTCCCCAAACCAGTTTAGGTAGGCTCATGCTCCTCAAACCCTCGAAGAGGATGGTCCCTAAACCACCGGCATTTACTGTCGCTGCGATGGTTGCAATGGCAATGATAGAGGTTGCAGCCAGACGGATGCCGGCGATGATAGAAGGAACAGCCAGAGGCAGTTGAATCTTAGTAAAAACCTGCCACTTGGTCATCCCCATCCCAATGGCTGCTTCAAGAATACTTGGATCAATCTGTGTTAAACCAGCCAAGAAAGTACGCACTAGAGTATACTGAGCATAAATCACTAAGGCAGTGATAGCTGTCCCTTTTCCCAGCCCTGTCCAGGGAATAAGTAAAGCAAATAAGGCAAAGCTGGGGATGGCATACAAGAGAGATACGGCATAGACAGAAAACTGACGTAGGCGGGGAAGAAAGATTAGAAGAATGGTGATAGCACTAGCCAACACAAGAGCAATGAGGAGCGAAAGACCTGATAAAATAATATGCTCAAGTGTCGCTGTAACCAACTGACCTGAGGAGGTTTGGAAATAATCAATCATGGGCAGAACTCCACATCGCTTCTTGAGCACGTGCTGTTTCAATCAATTTTTTAACAAATTCATTGGCAGGTGCTTGAACAATATTAGAAGGGGTATCAAACTGACAGATTTTCCCTTCATCCATTATCATAACGCGATTACCTAGACGAAATGCCTCTGTAATGTCATGTGTAATAAGGATGAAGGTCTTATCTCCTAGCTTGTGATGAATAGCCGAGAGTTGGTCTTGTAGCTCTGTACGTGTAATCGCATCAATAGCACCAAAAGGCTCATCAAAGAGCATGACATCAGGATTAGCAGCTAGAGCACGCGCCACTCCTACCCGCTGCTGCTGACCCCCAGATAGCTCATTGGGATAACGTTTGGCATACTCGTCAGCTGGCAATTGAACCAATTCCAAGAGTTCAACTGTTCGTTGCACAATATGCTCCTTATCCCATTTCAAGAGCTTGGGAACCGTAGCAATGTTTTCAGCGACTGTCATGTGAGGGAAGAGACCGATCTGTTGCACGACATAACCGATTTGGCGGCGTAAGGCAACAGCGTCTAAATCAAGCAAATTTTCCCCCTCAAAGGTAATAGTCCCAGAACTTGGCTCAATTAAACGATTGATCATCTTGAGCGTTGTAGTCTTACCGGAGCCCGATGTTCCAAGGATAGTAATGAATTCTCCTTGCTCAATATTAAAACTAATATCATTGACCACAGCCTTAGCATTATAGACCTTACTGACATGGTCAAAACTGATCATACTTGTCATAGGTTTCTCATTTCTTTTAACATTGGTTATTCTAACAATTTACTGATTCTAACTACTTTACTTGACGCTGCTCCATCTTATTCCTAAATCTAAAATAAGCATGCTTAAAAACGATAATAGGGCAACCGAGAGCCCACCGATTACCAATAAATCATAACGATAAAGCCCAAGACCAGTAAAAATTAGATTGCCTAGGCCGCCAGCACCAATATAGGTTGCCAGGGTGGCACTGGCGATAATTTCAACCAGTGATAGTTTAATACCATTGAGCAGATATGGCAGCGCCAAGGGAAAACTCACCTTGACCATCAGTTGATTCTGGGTCATTCCCAATCCTCTTCCTGTCTCCAGTAAATCAGAAGGAACTTCTTCCAGTACAACAAGAGTATTGACCATAATAGGAGAAAGCCCTAGAAAGACTAGGGCAATCAGGGCTGGCAGATGCCCTACTCCAATAAGAGGAATCAGGATAAATAGGACACCTAAACTGGGAACTACTCGTAGAATCTGACTGAAACTAGTGACAAACTGTTTGAGTTTGGGATGACGATAAGCATACCAGCCTAGAAAGACTCCTAAGATTAGAGAAACTAACAGAGCTTCTATACTCAA
The DNA here is from genome assembly GCF_042649885.1 of Streptococcus dentapri. Lineage (NCBI taxonomy): Bacteria > Bacillati > Bacillota > Bacilli > Lactobacillales > Streptococcaceae > Streptococcus > Streptococcus dentapri. Next base: position 25,600 of record NZ_JBHSAC010000059.1, read on the forward strand.
ACTGATATGCTGCCAAACATAACCCCAATATTCTGTGCTATTTTCAGCAAAATAAGTTCTAATATCAGATAGCATTTCTTTCTCCTTGCTAATCTCTAGGGTCTGCTTAAACTATTTTTTGATGCTCTGGTAATAGTCTTTAGCCACATCCTTGTAGTCCTCCTTGTCTACGTCGACCTTGGCATTGAGCTCTGTAACTTTTTTAGTGGTTAGAGTCTCTGTTACATCATTGAGAATCCCTTTGATTTCAGGATATTTCTTGAGGGTATCGTCACGGACAACGGGAGCCAAATTGTAAGGCGGCCAGAAATTCTTGTCATCCTTCAATAAAGTGAATTTATCTGTATCCACCAGCTGTCCTTCGGTTGTATAGGCTGGTGTGACATCAGCTTCGTCATTATCAAGTACCTTGTATTTTAAGCTGTTATCATAAATCTTGGATGATTTCCAATCAAAGCCTCCATATGCCTTCTCTAAGCCTGGCATTCCATCATCACGCTTATCAAATTCACCTTGAGAGGCAAAACGCAGTTCTTGGGCATGCTTTTGTAAATCAGAAATAGACGAAATATCCAGCTTTTTGGCCACCTCCGTGCGAATGACCAGCCCCTGACTATCATTGGCTCGTGCATAATTCAACCAAGTTAACTGATACTTGTCTTGGTATTTTGATTTAACAGTTTGATAAACCTTATCAGGATTTGTCTGCATATCCTCTTTTAAAATAGACAGCAGACCTGTTCCAGTGTATTCAGGATAGATATCAATTTCACCATTAACGATAGAATTATGAATCAGAGAACTTGAAATATTATCTTTGCGCTCAACCTTGTAGCCGTGATCTTCCAAGGCCAGGGAATAGATTTCTGAAATCACCAGATTTTCCGTAAAATCTTTTGATCCAAAACGGATGGTTCCCTTATTCCCCGATGAGGTACTGTTTTGCTGATTCAGATAGAAAAATCCGCCAATAGCAGCCAATAGAATGGCTAAAATAAGACTCAGTAATAATTTTTTATTTTTCATTGATACAACTCCATTATTCACTTGAAGAGTTTTTACTAAACTTCTCGTTCTTCCAAAATTTGCCTCAGCTTATGTGAGAAAACCGCTGTCGCTTCCAGTAGCACTTCTTGCTGTTCTTGACTTAAAACAGCCATAGCCTCTTGCTCATAACGGGCCAAAGGATCCGCCAAAGAGCTAGCGTAGCGTCTGCCATAATCTGTTAGGCGAACAATCTTTTTGCGTCGATCTTTTTTTGATAGTTCTAAGATAATATAAGTCTCCGCTTGCAAGTTTTTGATAATTGAGCGGATAACTTGCTTGGTGGAATAGGTTCTCTTGGCTATAAACTCTTGGCTCAAGCCCTGAGGACTATGATAGAGCCAAAGCAAAACCAAAAGACTTTTGCCAGTTAAGCCGTTGCGCCTAGCATAAAGCTCAAAGAGTGAGGATTGTTCATCACGCAACCTCGAATAACGTTGAGCATTATCTGCAACTGACACAGCTTTTCCTCCTCTTTTACAATGGTAAAATAATTTTACTTTCTTAGTCTAACATTTCTAAAAAAATAGGTCAATGATTATCAATTTTCAAATCAACAAAAAAGCAGTCCATTGGACTGCTTACCAGTATTTAGGCTGTTGCAAATTGTGAATTGTACAAATCTGCATAGAAGCCATCTTGGCTCATCAACTGATCATGATTACCTTGCTCAATGATATTACCATCGCGCATTACTAGAATCAGGTCAGCGTTGCGAATCGTTGAGAGACGATGGGCAATGACAAAGGAAGTACGTCCTTCCATCAATTTATCCATAGCTTTTTGAATCAACTCTTCTGTACGGGTATCAACTGATGAGGTCGCTTCATCGAGAATGAGGAGCGGTGAATCTTTAAGAAGAGCACGCGCAATCGTCATCAATTGCTTTTGACCAACTGACAAGGAAACCGAATCATCAAGAACTGTATCGTAACCTTGCGGCAGCGTCTTGATATAGTGGTGAACTCCCACTGCTTTAGTAGCCGCAATTACTTGCTCATCTGTGATATATTCTTGATTATAAATCAGATTCTCCTTGACGGTTCCTTCAAAGAGCCAAGTATCTTGCAAGACCATAGAGAAAGCATTATGGACTTCTTGGCGTTTCATATCATGAATATTGACCCCATCAATAGAAATGCGCCCCTTATTAATTTCATAGAAACGCATCAAGAGGTTGACAATCGTTGTCTTACCAGCACCAGTTGGTCCAACAATAGCAATCTTTTGTCCCGCTTTAGCATGAGCTGAGAAATTGTGGATGATGGTTTTATTTGGATCATAACCGAAGAAGACATTATCAAAGGCAACATCTCCCTTAACCGTTTGAAGCTGTTGAGTCTTATCGTTTTCTGTTTCCATTTCTTCTTCTGATAGAAACTCAAAAACACGGATCATAGCAGCATTCGCTGCTTGCAACTGAGTAATTCCTTGGGCAATTTGTGAAATTGGCTGGGTAAAGATACGCACGTAAGTCATAAAGGCAACAATTGTCCCTATAGTAATATCCCCGTTGACAGCCATACGAGCTCCAACGATACAGACCATAACATAGCCGAAGTTTCCGATGAACTGCATCATCGGCATCATAATTCCTGAGAAGAACTGCGACTTCCACATGCTTGAAAAGAGTTGTTTATTGAGAACTTCAAACTGCTCCTTGCTCTGTTGACGAGCGTTGTAGCTGGTCACAACATTATGACCTGTATAGATTTCCTCAACGTAACCACTAACATCAGCTAGATTGTCTTGTTGACGTTTAAAGAGCGGTTGACTCTTTGTCATGATAAAGATTGTCAGCATAAAACCAACAAAAACAGCCCCAATGGCGGTCGCAGCTAAGACGCCATTAGTCTTGATCATCATAAAAATCGATCCAAACAAGAGCACAACAGCTGACAGCATGGTGACCAAACTTTGGTTAAAAGATTGAGTCATCAGGTCAACATCATTAGTAACCCGTGACAGAGTGTCACCTTGTGAGTGACTATCAAAATATTTAAGAGGCACCTTATTTATCTTATCAGCGATGGCATTGCGCAAACGTTGCGAAAAGCGCTGAATGATTGTTGAAATGATAAAACTTGCTAAGTAAGATACCAAGGCTCCACCGATATACATGAGGGCAAGGGTAAAGGCAATGTCACCAATTTTATCAAGGTCAATCTTACCGGTCAACCCCTTAGTTATGGTATCTGTTATTTCCTTGAGGCGATCGGGACCGATAACTGTGATGGTACTTGAAATGATTGAAAAAATCACTGCAAGACCGATAAAAGCTCGATAGTCTTTAAGATAAGGAGACATCTGTTTAATCAATGAGGGTTTTTTATTTTTCATTTTCCAGTTCCTCCTTAGATAGTTGTGAGTAGGCAATTTCCTGATAAACCTCATTATTAGCCAACAATTCTTTATGAATTCCCTGACCGACAACCTGTCCTTTATCCAAGACCAAAATCAAATCAGCATCCATAATCGTCGAAATACGTTGGGCGACAATCAATTTGGTCATGCTTTTAGTCTTCTTATTAAGCTCATCTCTAAGGAGACGGTCAGTCTTGTAGTCAAGAGCTGAGAAAGAATCGTCAAAGATGAGAATTTCTGGCTTACGAGCTAAAGCACGGGCGATGGCCAACCGTTGTTTTTGTCCACCAGAGAAATTACTACCACCTTGGGCGACAGGTGTATCCAAACCTGCTTCTTGTTTTTCGACAAAATCTTTAGCTTGAGCCAATTCCAGTGCTTCCCAGATGGCTTCATCACTAAGTGGGCTTTGACCGCTTTCCCCAAAGGCAATATTGGAACGAATGGTACCACTAAAGAGCACTGCCTTTTGTGGAATATAGCCAACTTTTTGGTTCAAATCATCGTGGCTATAGTCCTTGACATCAACACCATCAACCTTGATCCAACCTTCAGTTGCATCATAGAAACGTGGAATCAAATTGACCAGAGTTGATTTACCAGAGCCGGTTGAACCGATGAAGGCGACCGTTTGTCCAGCTTGTGCCTTAAAGGAAGCATGCTCAATAACAGCACTAGAATTTTTAGTGTAGCGAAAGCTAACATCGTGAACTTCGATTTCTCCTTTATGACCATTGTCGGCCTTTGAAGTTTCATTGAAATGGATGGAAGTCTCAAGTGCTAGGACTTCATTGATACGTTTTGCAGACACAAGGGCACGCGGCAAGATGATAAAAATAGCAACCATCATCATAAAACCAATAACGACTTGCATAGCATAAGATGAGAAAACCACCATATCGCTGAAAACAGCAACACGATCTTTGATCGCACTGGCAGCTTCGGCAATACTAGTCATCGGAATGTCAATATCATTGATTAAGTGAGCTCCAATCCAATAGATGGCTAAAGTTAGTCCACTTGAAACCATTGTCATCACTGGGTTCATTAGAGCCATGAGTCGGTAAACAAAGAGATTGAGCTTGGTCAGATTTTTATTTTCTTCCTTAAATTTCTTATCTTGATAGTCTTCAGCATTGTAAGCACGGACGACACGCACACCGGTCAAAGACTCCCTCGTTGTTGAGTTGAGTTTATCGGTCAATCCTTGAACCTTGCGCTGTTTTGGAAAGGCAACAAACATCAAAATAGATAGCATAATGGCAATTATCAAAACAGCTACTCCGACAGCACTGGTCCAATCATCGCTCTTACCCCAGATTTTAGTCAGTGCCCAGACAGCCATGATAGGCCCACGAGTGACAACCTGCATCCCCATAACAATCATGATTTGTAACTGGGTCAAATCATTAGTTGTACGTGTCAACAAACTAGGTACTGAAAATTTCTTGATTTCAGCCTCCGAATAATCCGTAATCTGATTGAAGATGTCTGAACGCAGTCTAGTTGTAAAGCTGGCTGCTGTCCGAGAAGCTAGAAAACCAACACAGACAGTCATAAAAAAGCTTCCAAAAGAGAACATCAACATTTTAGAACCAGGATCCATAATGTCCGAGGTCGTTGTTCCCTTTTCTTGTAGCAGGGTGGTAATTTTAGACATGTATTCAGGCGTTTTTAGGTCCATCCAAACCGCTAAACAAATGAAGGCCGTACTCAAGACAATCATGGCCCATTCTTTAGCACTTAAGCGTTTAAAAATTTTAAACATCTACTCTACTACTCCTTTTTTTCTAAATTTCTTTTAATTTGTTTAAAAACCCTGCGGGCGACTTCGAGCTCCGTCTCGTCAACTCCCCTTAATAGCTGCTCATGAATTTTTTCATGAAAAACGATAATTTTCTCAGCCTTCTCAAGTCCCAGAGGAGTTAAAACAATTTGCTTACAGCGTTTATCCTTTTGGGAAGGGATAATAGATACAAAGCCGTTTTTCACCATTCTCTTGATGAGATTGCTGGCAACTGATTTTGAAATATGAAGTCTTTCCTCAATATCCTTAACGAAAATTTCTTTATCCTGATTCCTAAAGAGATAAGAAACTGTGCGCCCTTGCGGACCACTCAAATGTTCGATACCATTCTCCTTAGCTAATTCCTGAACTTTCACTTCTACTGTATTGATGAAATCCCTCAACAAATCGAAAGGTTCTTTCATGAAAACACCTCTCATTTCCTAAAAACCTTCTAAAAAGTTCTCATGAGAACTATTATAAGTAATCTTTTTATGCTTGTCAATCAAAAAGTTTCTATGAGAACTATTTTGGCCACTTAACCTATAAAAGCAAACAAAAATACTTTTCCTGATTCCAATTCAAAAAAAGTATTTTTATTATAAAACAAGACCATATTTCTTTTACGGTCAATCACTAGAGAATCAAATGGGAGGGCTATTGAAATGATTAACTAAGCTATTTTCAACTCTTTATGACTAAAAATATTCATATTTATCATCATACTTTATTTATCGCAAAAGCTTACCAATTCTACTTTCAAACATAATCCCTTTATCCAGCAATTCCCCTGGCATGAACATTTCCTTAAGAAGATCAGATAATTGTTTACGATTAAAAGGACCTGAGTGACAGCATTCGTTTCTACTATTAGTACAACTTTTAAGTCGTTCATTAAACTCTTCCCACCAATCTCTATTTTTTCCTGGCGTCTTTCTTTGAATTTCATCAATATTTTTCCCTATGATAAACTTAAAAGCTCCCAAGGTGAAATCCTTAGATGGTACCTCTACTAATCTCCTTCCTTTTGATTGATAATCGGGAAAAGTACGTTTTAAGCCTTGTTCAAAACATTCTTTCATTTGTAGCTCTATTGCCTTACAAAATAATACTGCGCAGCATGAAGCATCTAAATGATTTAATATAGGAAATAATAGAAAATACAATTTCATCCCATACTCCAAGTTTTGTCTGACCTCATCACTAAACTCCTGTAAGTCATTTGACTCAGAAAAACCAAACCGTTCCAATTCTTCCTGTGTGAAATCCTGATTCATAAAATCATATAATTTAAGACCAGTAATCAATCCATCAACATCTACAACATAGTCGGATTGCCCATCAATCGTGTTTTGCGTTTCATTGATAGGAAAAGAAGAAATTGAAGGCAGTGCTGTTGCTGCATCCTGCATCGCAACTTTTTTTGATGACTCATCTAAATTTTCATTCTTTGAAATAGAGTGAATTTCCTTGATAGCATGGGTAGCTAAGATACTGTAGGTTATTTGTAAATTGCTATTCTCCAACCAGACAGAGGAATCTCCGACAACATAGAGTCGATATTTAGCTCTAGTTACTGCCACATTTACAACATTATCATTAACCCATCTTACAGCACCTTTAGATTTGCGATCACATCCTAACACAAATATAACTTCATTAGCTTCCTTTCCTTGGAACGTATGAACTGTTCCTAGATTATCAGCAAGCCATGAATCAATCTTGCCAAATTTTACTAGTGCTGATTCAGGATTATTTTTTGTATGGTTCCTAATATCTTTTCTTAATCCATCAATGACCGTTTTAAATGGAGAGATAATATATAAATTAGGCCCATTTGAATTTTGCGAGAGTTTACTTGTATTTGTTTGATTAGCAAAAGCACATTCAAGCATCTCTATTACTTTTTTTCCTTGCTCCTTAACAAAATGATCTTTTTTTCCTCTCTCATTTCCTCTGATTTGCACCCACTGAGATTTTTTATAAATAAAGTTTTCTTCCAATGCTTTTTTAGCAGGAACTGTCTTTTGTTTCATCATGCCATTATATGAAATTTTATTCGAGATATCATACATAGGCGAAACACATCGTCTGTGAATTAATAAAGGCAGCCCTATCCATTCTGGATCATCAGATCGTGAAGTATCATCAATATAAGTACCAAAATAATTCATTTCATCAGCACAGTTTTGAACTGAAATTGATTTACTTGTTGTTAAAGGCAACAAGTCATCATCTTTAAATGTTTTTTTCAATAACTTTAAATCATCAGAGACAACAGGTTCCACCTGCTTAGGGTCTCCAACAATGACAGCACTTCGACTTCTATACAGTGCTCCAACTGCCATTTGAGGTTGAGCTTGTCCCGCCTCATCAACAATTAACATGCCAAAGGCCTCACTCCCAATATCTCCCAAAAATTTTTCTATAGAGGCAAATGTGCTTGAGATAACTGGGACTAATAAAAAGAGAGTTTGGTAAAGTGCTTTTGCACAAGCTACTCTGTCTTCTTTATGATAAATTACTTTTTCGTTTTCATCACCATTATATAGTCCCCAATAGTGACCTAGAGACTTAAAATTACTCCTGCAATGCTTAGAAGAGAGGATAAATTCTTTATTCAACATTAAAGCATAGTAAAATAACTTTTCTCTCTCCCTGTCAAATTTAGAGGTGAACCAGGGAGCAGTGGCTTGAGCATCAGCCGAAACATCATCATCCTCAGATAACAATTTAGTCACAAACTCTTCGTTTAATTCACTTAAACGATCAGAAGAACCAAGAAGTTCGGTGTACTTATTGGAGACATGTTCTAACTCTTGCTCGTTCTTCCTTCTTTTATCAAGTAAATCAGATAGTCTTTCTTCAATAATTTTTTCCTTGTTTTCTAATTCTGCTTTCTCGCTTTCTAAATTATTTTTATCTGCTTTTAAAGCATCTAATTCTATTGTTAATTTCTCAATTTTATTGGACAAAACTTTAATAGCTGAGCGATCTTTTTCAAAGGAGGATTCTATCCTTTTTACTTGCTTATTTAAATCATCTACAACCTCATCAACAACCTTTGCTCTCCTTTCATAGTCTGTTCTCTTCCAAAAGAAGATTAATGGTTTTTTACCTAGAGATTGTACCGTCTCTAATTTTTTCTGTAATAGCTGGCTTATTTTCTCTTCATCAGCCCGTTCTTCTTGTTCAGCAACATTTTTTGACTCCTTTAATGTATTAAATTCTAGCTCAAGAAGGCCAATTTTTTTACTCTTATGCTGGATTTTCTTCTCTTTTTTAGATTTTAAATTCTGAATCGTTTTTCTTTCTTGGTTTGATTTATCGAGGTATTCCTGATACTCCAATTTTATTTTATCAATAGCCTCTACTAAGGTCGTTTTTCGACTGCCTAATCTACAAATGCAAGCTAATTCTTCTTGTATTTGTTCAACTAAGTTTAACTGTCTAGAAAAATTTTCCCGAGCTTTCTTATATCTATGAACTCTTTTCTCTATATCTTCATTTCCTTGATAAATAAAATGATTTAAAACATTATAATAAAAATTTTTAATATTTTCTTTTTTTCCAAGAGGGGCTGAAATCACCCCCCAAGCTTGATCATTATTTTTGGTATTCTTGCTTGCAAGATATGAAAAATAGATATCATTATGAGGTATTCTTTTTTTATTGTCAAAATATAGTTCCTTTGTTATGGATTTGGATACATCAAATAAATCTTTTACTTCCTTGAGATTACGTTGTTCTTCAAGATTATGAGTCTGATCAATTTCTAAATCCTCTAAAAGCTTATCTTCTAATGGTAGTTCTCTAGAGATATTCTCAACCGCATTGTTGTTACTTGAAACAACTAACATACTAAAATTATTGATCTCATCATTTTTTAGTGAATACCATTTCGGTACTTTATTTGAGTAAGCATTTCCAATTTTATCTCCCTTTAAAAAAGAATGTTCCTGAAAAGCTTCGTCAGGGTGACTGTATTTTACTAATAACTTCGCACGCTCCACCACATTATGAGTCACAACCTCTTTGAGTAAAGTAGTCTTACCTGTTCCCGGAGGTCCATTGACCGAGAATATATCTCCACTATCTTCATTATCTTCAAGTAATTTTTTTCTAACTTCCTTATTTATAGCCAAATTAATAGCAGCCTGTTGCATAAAAGCAGACCTGAACTTTGATGGCCACTTTGCAAGAGGTGCATTTTCTATACTTAGAATTTTTTGAAACTGCTTTTGAAAAACTTTTCTGGTTTCAGGCCTAACAAGATCGATTCTATTGCTTTTGCTTGAATCACTTCCGACTTTACAACTGGATTTTATATAATGAATCACATGTTTCGGAACTGTTTTTTTAGGACTTTTCACCAAATCTAAAACTGTTTTCAAATCATTATTAAAATAACTATTACTCAGTCCCGAGTAATAATCTTCCTCTTTTTTATTTTTCTCCTCTTCATTTTCAAACATATGAAAAGATAGAGCGACTGCGAACTTATAATCATGTTCTTGTTGAGATATTAATCGCGCCAGGTAATGATTTTCAATATGACTATAAATATCTTTAAATTTTGTTTTTGCATCTAATACTTCCCCCTCTTCTAACCCGTCTAAATATTTTTCTTCCACCGCTTGACTAGCTAAAATATAATAATCTTTATCTAATTGGTTAGACAAATTTTCAGAGAGACCTTTTTGTGTTTGGACCGTTGCCCAAAGAACTGGAGATAAAGATAGACTGTCTTTAATATATACTCCTTCCGAAGTTAATTGCATACTAGCACAAGCTACATACTGGCCATTTCTTTCTGGGCGATTCTCCACCTCTTGAACATCAATACCAATTTGTGGGAATGTAGACACCAAAGTCTCAATACAACACTCTCTAATAACTTTTCCTATATAAACCGTAATATTGCCCCAACAACTCATCTTATGCTTTTTAGCCTGATGACTCACCTGATTCATTAAATCAGTAGTCTCATCCAATTCAATTGTGACAAACTTAGTTTTTTTATTTTCTTGCAACTTTTCTTTATTTTCTTGCAACTTTTCGTTATTTATAGTCGGAAAATTTTCTTGCTCTAAAAAATCAAGAGTATACCAGTAGTCTAAAATTTTTTCTTCTAAACGTAAACTCGCCATAAAGAAGTCCTTTCTTTAGAAAACTCATCACCATTCTTTATTATAAACAATTATAATAAAGCTAACCCTAGCAATATCTTCTTAAGATAAACACATTATATCAAAAAAAGAAGTCTGACTGACTTCTTTTTGCATATATTATTTTATTGGGTTTTTCATTAGGCAATGGCTATAGCTGTCAAAATAACAACATCTATCGCTTACACAATACCCTGTGCTGACATAGCGTCAGCAACCTTCAGGAAGCCAGCGATATTAGCACCAACAACGAGGTTGCCTTCTTGGCTAAACTCTTTAGCTGCTGCTGCAGAGTTTTCGTAAATCCCCTTCATGATGTCATAGAGTTTAGCGTCCACTTCTTCAAATGTCCAAGAAGTACGTCCGCTGTTTTGCGCCATTTCAAGAGCTGATACGGCTACACCACCAGCATTGGCAGCTTTAGCTGGACCAAATGAGACACCAGCCCCATGGAAGACGTCGATGGCATCAAGTGTTGAAGGCATGTTAGCACCTTCTGAAACTGAGATAACACCGTTAGCAACAAGTGTTTTCGCTTGCTCTGCATTGATTTCGTTTTGAGTCGCACATGGGAATGCAAGATCTGCCTTAACATCCCAAACTGAACCTTCGCCTTTAGCTACAAATTTAGCATTTGGGCGCGCTTCAGCATATTTCACAATACGTTCGCGTTTCACTTCCTTGATATCTTTCAAGAGCTCAAGATCAATACCATCTGGATCGTAAACGTAACCTGATGAATCTGAAACAGTCACAGCTTTAGCACCAAGGGCATGCAATTTTTCAACAGCATAGATAGCAACATTACCGGCACCAGAAACCACTGCCACTTTGCCTTTGAAGTCTTCACCGCGAGCTTTAAGCATTTGTTCTGCAAAGTAAACAGCACCGTAACCAGTTGCTTCGGTACGCGTAAGTGAACCACCCCAGTTCAACCCTTTACCTGTGAGGACACCAGTGTATTCATTGCGCAGACGTTTGTATTGGCCATAAAGGTAACCAATTTCACGTCCACCAACACCGATATCACCGGCAGGTACGTCAGTATCTGCGCCGATGTGTTTACTCAACTCTGTCATAAAGGATTGACAGAACCGCATGATTTCATTGTCTGATTTACCTTTAGGATCAAAGTTTGATCCCCCTTTACCACCACCGATCGGTTGACCAGTCAGTGAATTTTTGAAAATTTGTTCAAAACCAAGGAATTTAATAATAGATTGATTGACTGAAGGATGGAAACGAAGTCCGCCTTTGTATGGACCAATAGCTGATGAAAATTGTACACGGAAACCGCGGTTAACTTGTACCTGTCCTTTATCATCAACCCATGGAACACGGAAAGAAACGATACGTTCTGGTTCAACCAAGCGTTCCAAAAGATTTTCGTCAATATATTTTGGATATTTGTCGAAAACAGGGACCAAAGATTCAAAAACTTCTTCTACTGCTTGCAAAAACTCAGCTTCGTGTCCGTTCTGTGCCTTTACTTTTTCAAACACGCTAGCAACATACTCTTTACCTGTTGTCATAATAAAATCCTCCGAAATAAGATCTGTAATTTTCATTACATAGAATAGTATAAATTTTCTGAATATTTTTGTCAAGTATTTTTTGAAAAAAATTTGATTTTATGTAAGAAAACATAACATATGTTTTTTGCGATAAGAGCCTGATTCCTTTTTGTGACTGAATATTGCGTTTTAAAGACCTTTGTTCTATAATAAAGAAAAATAGATACGAGGTAAATAGATTATGAAATGGTTTCCCTTAATTGGAGGTATTTTTTCAATCTGCTATGCTGTCTTTCTTTTTGTTAATCCACTGACAAGTGTCGCTACTATTGCTTGGATTATTGCTTTGCTCATCTTTATCAATGGGATTGCCAATTTTCTGGAATATCTCAATGCCCCTGAGCGCCGCAGTTTCTGGCAGCTCTTCCAAAGTCTTCTATCCATTATTATTGGCTTCATTCTATTGACTAGTTCGATTTTCGCACTGACCAAAGCCTTTGTCTCTATCATTGCCTACTGGGTCCTTTTTTCAGGTATCCTCCGTCTATTAACAGGACTACAATTACGAAAATGGGACTACACTGGTAGCTCAATCTACATTTCATCTGCTGTCGTTGCCATTATTTTTGGAATTATTCTCCTAGGGGCTCCTCTGCTTTCTGCTAGCATCATTGGGATGTTAATCGCCTTGCTCTTTCTCCTGTTAGGAATTGCCTTAATCATTGTCTTCTTTCGACTTAATTAAAAGCACCTTGCCATTATGGCAAGGTACTTCAGACCGAAGACAAACTTCTTTTTGGAGGTTTGTCTTTTTTGGTGTCTCTTATCTTTAAGATGA
>NZ_JBHSAC010000060.1:0-4011 GCF_042649885.1 Streptococcus dentapri
CTGACCTCGCTAAGGTCAGAACGCCTGATTCCTCTTCTGTTCAGCCGGAGGTGCCTCATGTTTCCCATCAGGCCGATGGCTCCATCCCCGAGGCAGGGGCAGTTTCTGGGGCTAAAGCTTCTGATATTCCAAGAGCCAAGGTTGGCGATGTCGAGGCACCGGCTAGAGCTGAGGAAGTGACCGGTTCCAAGGGTTCTGAGGTGATTAAGGGCGGTCATCAAGATACAACAGGGACTTATATTTCTAAATATGATGATTTACATGATTATGAGTTCAATGGCACGACTAATCCCGGCCCTTTGGTAGAACATCCATCCACTCCCAATCGTAATTTCTATGGAGGACGCTATAACGTTAGTACTCTAGAAAGAGATACTATACTTTATAGAGCAGGTAGCTCCGATAATCCAATGGGACAATGGTTTACTGTTGAAGCTCCGAATTCAAGGGCTCAAGTAAGAATTGATACAGCCGTTAAGGATATTTGGATGAATCCAGATGGCTCGTATAGTGGACAATCCCCGATTGATAAAGTTTATAAAATCAAGATACCAAAAGGAACAACCATTTATGATGGTCCTGTAGGAAGTCAAGGAGGAATTTACCTTGGGGGTATTGGTAAACAACAGATCTTTATTGATTCACCATGGAATATAGAAGGTGTAGAAGTTTTAGATTCATGGGAAATTTCACATTAAAGGAAGGTTATATATGAATGTCACAGATATCATAGGAGCAATTGATACACTCACTGACACCATTTATAAATATCATATAAATGGTGTAAATATTCAATTAGAGTATTTAGATGATCTTAGAAATATTTTAGCGGATAACATTACCTTATCCGAAAGAAAGAAAATTGCAATCTATCAATCCCTTTTCCCACCACATGGGGGATTGTCTGAGATTAATTATTGGAATGATAACTTTGAAGTACGTAAACAAGTGAATACAAGAATTTCTAATAATACAACTATCCTTGCAAATTTCTTACTAGGAAATAAGTAAAAATTAATAATTTATCTCACCTCGCATGTGTGTTCTGTTCTTGAAGACAGTAGCCCAATATCTACAGTTGAAATCAGCTATGGTTGAAGTTTCAGCCAGAGCTGATTTCAGGAAGGATATGGAATCATTACCTCATATTGATTTATCACAAAAGGTTGAAGATGGTATTGTTGGAACTCCGAATGGTAAACGTCCAGATGTCAACCGTGTGTATTCACAAGATGAGATTAATCAACACCTTTCTATGTTTAAAGATGGCATAGTGAAAGTAGTAAGCGGTGAGAGATATCGCGCAGATTTAGATAATTATGGAACCACAATCGGTGCTCCTAATGGACAATTTGTTATGCCTAAATCTGTCTACGAAAAGGCCGTTAAAGCTTCACATGGAAATCCAAGAGTATTGGAAGAACTGCTAACTTTGGGACCCGGCTCTTTAGGAGATACTCCAAAAGTAATTGAATCACATGATTTTACAGGACTTCGTATGCCATCTGGTAACGAAGCAGGCGCTTATCAAGGTGATTGGATTCCAGGTGGTTACACCAAGGGGGGGAACACCAGAAGCAATTATTGATCAATTACTAGAAGGCCATTATACTGTTGATGATGTTTATTAATTGAGGTGATGCTTGATGTCTTTGAAATATAAAAAATACAATTATTGTTCAATTGAGGAAAATGTAGAAAAAAATAGGTATATTATCTTTTGGACAAGGGGAAAAGAGCACTATTCTTATCCCATAACAGCTGAACTGGCTGAAAAATTAGCTAATTCAAGTAAAGATGAATTAGAAGTCATGTTCTATGCAGAAAAAGGCCGATGGCCAAAAGTGGGAGAATTGGATCATTATAATGAAACAAAAGTGATCACCCATAAAGGAAATGGATTCCTTGTTTATGAAGAAGATGGGCACTATGAAATGCGCTGGCAGACAGGGAGTCACGACTCACGGGAGGCTGCTTATCCTATCACCAAGGAGCTAATGGATAAAGCCTTTCAATCGGATCAAGATGCCTATGATGTCAAGACTTACTTGACGACCGGTTTATGGCCCAGTCATGACCAAGATGCTATTGACTGTTCCTTTATTCGTCAATATCCAGAAGTGCTACTAAGAAATCCAGAAGCCAGTCGATCCTTATTTAGCGAAGATGAGTTTGAAAGGCTGTTGAAAAAAGCTCATGAAGCTTCTGATACAGAGAACTAGTCTATGGAATTGATTCGTTTTAGCAAAAAGTTATCTTGGAAATTTGCAAGATGATTTAGCCTAAGTGAAAAGCTTAGGTTAATTTTATAAGTTACCGAAATGTGAGTTCAAAATCCTAGCGATTTATGAAACTATTTCAGATATTGTCTAGCTGGATCCATCCAAAGCTGGTCAAGGGTGAGGACCCCAGCCTGATGCAGGTGGCCGGCTTAGGCGTTGGCCTAGGCGGCCGCTATGTGGACGCTGCCCATCCCCGGGGAGTGGACAGCAGTGCTGCCCGGCCTAGGACCGAGACTCCTGACCTCGCTAAGGTCAGAACGCCTGATTCCTCTTCTGTTCAGCCGGAGGTGCCTCATGTTTCTCATCAGACCGATGGGTCTGGCTTAGAGGCAGGAGCAGTTTCTGGGGCTAAAGCTTCTGATATTCCAAGAGCCAAGGTCGGTGATGTCTATGCACCGGCTAGAGCTGGGGAAGTGACGGGAGCTAATGCTTCTGACGTGCCGAGAGCTAAGGTAGATGAAGTCGAGGGACCTAAGGGAACTGAGCCGGTTGAGGCCAGCCCTAGCACGGATGATTATGTACCTTTCAAGGATCAGATGTCAGAAACAGATGCCCGTCGCTATGAGCAGTGGAACAAGTATGCGGAAGCTGGGATTGAACCTGCAGATAGGGTGAAATTAGGTGATTGGACGTACCAACCTGATGCCAAACTTTATCAAAAATATAAATCAGTATATGATAATCCTAAGTATTATGATCAAGAGACTGGTTCAATAAATTGGCCAGAAAATGATGGGTTTAGTGGAGAACCAAAGAAGATCGTTTTAACCCCCGGTACTAGAGTTGATAGATATGGTAGTGATTATGGTAGTTTTATCTCTCCTGAAGGAATTCCTTATGAACAGAGGGCAGTTGCGCCGGGTACGGATTTAAAACCATATAGTGTCTTTGAAGTAGTAGAACCACTGGAAGTAAAAGCTGGTGAAGTTGCTCCGTGGTTTGACGAGCCTGGTGGAGGAATACAATACTTATTACCAGATACTGTTGATGAATTATTGGATAATAATATAATTAGGAGGGTTGAATAATGACAATAGCAGAGCTGAAGAATATTTTGTTGTCTTGGCAAGTTCCAGAAGATCTATATTCCATTATGTTAGGAGGTTTACCAAATGAAAAACTTTGTTTGGTAAAAGAGTCAGAGAAACATTGGGAAGTTTACTATAGTGAAAGAGGAAGAAAATCTGGCTTAAAAGTATTTGAATCTGAAGATAAGGCTTGTGATTATTTTCTACGTAAGTTGTCAAGATATAGGCAGGACTCATAAATAACAGTTTAAGAATTGCATTTAGATAATGTTAAAGTAAAAAAATTATAGCGTAGCTATGGAAAAAGCCTTATGTGACCTATCAAGCAAGCGAATTTGAATACCTTTATCAAACGGATGATTTAGGACGTTTGGATAACTGGCATACAGATGAGTTACAACTTACTGAACGTGATGTGCGGCTCAGACATGACCCTAATACTCCAGGTAAACAATCTGGTGACCATGCAGGACACATAGCAGGTGACCGTTTTGGAGGTTCTCCTTTACGAGATAACTTGGTTTCACAGTTAAGTGATGTGAATTTGAGCAGCTATAAGAAAATCGAAAACCAATGGGCAAAAGCTGTTAAAGAAGGCAAGAAAGTTACTGTTGATGTTAATATAAACTATACTCGTGGTGCTAGTTAATTTCAAAATATCTCAAATTATAAGCCAGTATGATTTGTTCGATTCTCAATTG